>DATDPY010000025.1:0-4232 GCA_035292565.1 Cyclobacteriaceae bacterium
AAGCCGAATCATTTTTTAACGCTCGGCTCCCCTGCAGGCTGGCCCATCGCTAAAATGATTCACCGAATCATTTTTTAACGCTCTGTCCGATGTGCGATGTGCGATTTTCGATTTTCGATTTAAACGAAATCTCGGATTAAACGATATTTGTAATCAACCATAACGACTCCGCAGTTCTTTCATCATATAAACATTAATATCCCACTGATCGGCGAGCGGTTTTCTTGAATAAGGCATTGTGGGCATATAGTCGGGAGGGCCGAACTCGGTGAGAATGGTCAGGGGAAGGCCATTTTTCTTTTTAGTCTCCACCACCTTGTCCCACCAGCCGAAATGTGTCTTGACTGCATTTTCCCATTCGGGAGCGCGGGGGTCGCTGACCTGCGGGCCCTCGGGATGGCCGATGCGGGCGTGGATATGGTCGGTCCGGGTTAGTGCAAGATTTACCGTTTCTTCCTGGTCGTGGAGCAGCGATTCATGAACGTTGCACCAATGTGAAATATCGAGGGTAAGCCGGAGGCCGGGGATTTTTTCCATCAGCTCGCGCGTCACCGGCGCCGAGTACAAGGCCCTGCCGCGGTGGGTTTCGTGATAGATGGGCACACCGGAGGATTTTGAAAGTTCAAGGGTGAAGGAAATCATCCGCGACTTCTGATCGGCTGTAAAATAATCCTTCCCGGTATGGCAGTTAATATAGAGAGGATTTGTTTTGGCAGAAGTGGTGATGATCTCGCGGAACTGGGCGTCATTTGCCGTGAAGTCGTTTTCCCCCGACCCGAAGAGAAAGGCTTTTTTCAGTCCGTGTTTCTCCATGGCATTCTTCATCTCGTCTCGCTCCTTCTGATCCACAGGCCACCATATTTCCACGCCGTCATAACCGGCTTCTTTTGTCCGCGAACAGAAAAGGTCCCAACTGTCGTCATTTCCCCATTTGGTATTCATGATCGTCAGGGAAAATCCCGGCGCCCGGGTGATGTTCCCTGGGGCGCCAAGTTGTTCCAGGGGATTAAATAATAAAACCGCTCCGGCGGAGGATGCTGCGGTAAGGAAGGTTCTTCGGGATGCCATGTTGGTTATTGGGTTATTGGTTATTGGGTTATTGGGTTATTGGGTTATTGGGTTATTGGGTTATTTTTCATTTTTAATTTCAAGGTTGGCAGTTGGCGATTTTGCAGTTGGCAGTTGGCAATTGAGGAAAACAATTATGAGTACAATGTAACTAGTGAACAGTGAACAGTGGACAGTCCTCTCACGGAAATGTGGAAATCCTGCACGGCTTATTTTCTGGTACCATAGTAAAGCGAAATAAACGCATTCGGGAAAATATTGAATTGTTCGGCCGTGGGGACGATGGGTATTTTTTGGGCGAATATCTCAAGCATGAATCCCGTCTCAATCCCGATCACGCTGTATTTGACCGATCCGAATTCAAAAGAAAGCGCAGCTTTTGCATTCAGGCCTGGCGCAATACCTGACTGGCCGATTCCCTGGAATAAATTTCCCGTGCCCAGAATGTAATCGCGGTTTATGTCCGAATTCAGGTACTTGTAGTTAAGGTCGGGGTGGATCTTGATGACTTCGTCATTGACAAGATATTCAATATAATAAGGAGCCACAACCCCGATGGTTGGCCCGCCGGCCAGGATCCCATCTACTTGGACGCCCTGCTGGGTTGCCTTCCTGAAAAGGGTCCAGTCGCGGCCGTAATACGCGCGAATGTTATATAAATAGTTGGTCTTTCCGTAGATATAGGTGTTCCCGGTAAAGGAGTAATACCTCTCTTCTTTGGGGTGTTTCACGTTGACCATCTCGAAGCCGAAGTAATGGAGATCCTGGTCGGTCCTGCGGATTGACATTCTTGCCAGGAAACCACCGATCAGGCCACTGTTTGTGGCTTTTGTAACACCCCAGGTAATTTCCTTGCCATATTCGAAGGTATTCCCGATCGTCTGGCCGGGACTAAGGCGCGCCGCCAGCAGGAAAGCAGCTAATAACCAGGTTATCCTCACTTGATCCTCGATTTGAATATCATAGATGCATAAAAATAACGAAAAAATCAATTAAAAAGTTACCGGATTTGATTCGGGGCCGGTCAATCCTCGGGATAAGGTATGTAAACAAAATTCGTGAATTCCCGGTCGACGACGAAAAGGCAGCAGAATTCGTCCGGATTTTTATAGGATTGCTTGAAATTTTCAATTTTATCCTCGTCGATCAGCCTCCTTTGAATGAATTCATCGAGGTAGGAAGCGTAATAATTCCACCGGAGGCCGGATTCTCCCTGTTCAAAAATAAGCTGACCCACGGGCTGGACGACCTTGGCGATGGGAAAGATCGGGAAATCCGAAAATCCGCGTACCCTGATCTGGTAAGCGGCCTCCTTCAGGTTGTCGGCGATCTTTACGAAATCCGACGATATGGTGCCGAGGTATTTCCCGTCGATGCCGGGGTCGTTGATGATCGGTTCATCCATGGAAACTCAGGCTTTTCTTTCGGTAAGGAGGACGATATTTTCGATATGATGCGTATGGGGGAACATGTCGACGGGCTGTACCGCAGCGACCACGTACTTTTCCTTCATGAGGGCAATATCCCTGGCCTGGGTGGCGGGGTTACAGCTTATATAAATGATTCGGGCCGGCCTCACGCGCAGGAGCGCTTCCACAACCCTTTCGTGCATGCCTGCTCTGGGGGGATCGGTTACAACCAGCCCGGGGCGTCCGTTCTTTTCGAAAAAATCCTTGCTTAGGATGTCCTTTACATCACCGCAGAAAAAAGATACATTCGTTATATTGTTGATGGCCGCATTGATCTTCGCATCCTCAACAGCCTGCTCCACGGATTCCACCCCGATAACTTTTTTTACACTGCCCGCCAAATAGACGGCAATGGTCCCCGCGCCCGTGTAGAGGTCATATACGATGTCGTCCTTCCCCGGGTCGGCCTTTTCTTTCATGACCTTATATAACCGGTGTGCCTGTTCGCTGTTCGTCTGGTAAAAGGATTTCGGGCTGATCCTGAACATGAGGTCGCCCATCCTTTCGGTGATGTAAGGCTTCCCGGAAAATGTCACCACCTCAAGGTCGAGGAAAGTATCGTTGGGCTTGTTATTCACCACGTAATTCAGTGACTTGATGATCGGGAAATTCTCATACAGGAAGTTCATCAGGAGGGTGATCAGCCTGGTATCCCTTTCCGTTACCTGCAGGATGACCATAACTTCGCCCGTATTGGAGGTCCTGATGATCATGGTCCTCAGGAAGCCCGTATTCTCCTGGACGTCGAAGAATGTTATCTTATGTTCCAACGCGAATTCCCGCAATGAATTCCTGATCGTATTGGAAGGTTCCGGCTGAAGGTAACAATTGCGGATATTGATGACCTTGTCGAATTCCCTGGCTTTATGAAATCCCAGGCCGTTCCTGTCGACAGGCTGTCCGGATTCTATTTCTTTTTTCGACAGCCACCGCCTGCTCGTAAAAGTGAATTCGAGCTTATTCCTGTAAAATTTTCCCTGCCCGGATCCCAGGGTCGGTTTGACCTCGGGGAATTCAAGCTTCCCGATCCGCTGAAATGCATCGATCACCTCGTGCCTTTTAAATTCAAGCTGGTGTTCATAGCCGATGTGCTGCCACCGGCATCCCCCGCAGGTCCCGAAATGCTCGCAGAAAGGCTCATCCCTCTTTTTCGAATATTTTATCACCCGCAATGCCCTTCCCTCCAGGAAATTCTTTTTCTTCCTCAGGACTTCCAGGTCGACGATATCCCCCGGCGCGACATTCTCGACAAATACCACCTGGTTGTTAATTCTGGTAACGCACTTCGCCTCGGCAGCAAAGTCCCGGATCAAAACATTTTTTACTATTTTCCTTTTTACCTTATCCATGTATAGCCAAAGTTATGCAATGCTGATTGATTTATTTTACTTAATTTTAACCGTATTAAAATTTTTTCAAAATGCTGCTTAAGGATAAAGTGGTGATCATTACGGGTGCAACATCGGGGATCGGCCGGGGGTGTGCGGAAGTATTCGGCAGGGAAGGCGCGAAAGTTGTGATTACAGGCCGTGATCTCCGGAGGATGGAAGAAGTAAAAAAGGCGCTTGACCATCAGGGAACAGATCACCTCGGACTGATCATGGACGCCGGCCGGGAAGACGACAATAAGCGGATGGTTGAAGAAGTCATTGACAAGTTCGGGCGGATCGACATCCTGATCAACAATGCCGGGAT
>DATDPY010000026.1:0-10546 GCA_035292565.1 Cyclobacteriaceae bacterium
CATTGGCGATGATCAGCAAATTGTTTTCCCGGACGGCAAATCATACCAGCCTCGATATCTGGATTTTCGTCAGTGCCGGCTTCGTTGTTTTCAGCATCGCCATGCTTACCATCGGCTGGCAGGTGTTCCGGGCTGCATCGGCAAACCCGGTAGAGGCGCTGAGGTGTGAGTGACTGAGGAAGGAGGAGGGTATGGGTGTGAGTTTGGGTATGGGTGTGGATGAACTCGTCTACCTCTTAACTCGCTTACTGATTACTGTTTACTGATTACTGTTTACTGTTTACTGTTTACTATTTACTGATTTACTGATTCACTGATTCACTGATTCACTGGTTCACTGGTTCACCTCCTGCCAACTGACATTGTTGACTTGTCGATTCGTTGAACTGTTGAACTGTTGAATTGTTGAATTGTTGAACTGATGAACAACTGAGTGGTTCGATGAACGAAATGATCGGACCTCCCACATCCATCCTCCATCTTCAATTCTATTGATGTTCGATGTGCGATGTTCAATTCGAATTTGCCGAAATTTTACGGTCGAAATTAAAGTCCCGAATATCGTTTCGCAAACAGGATGGGCTGTTTTTTGACAGCCTCTACCCACTGGAAATAGTAGTAAAGTTTTCTTTCCACCTCGATCCCGTAATTAATATTCGAATCATAATCAATCATCGAATCGAATCCGGCGCTGAACCTGGGATGGGTGGCGCGGTAATTCCAGTCGTTTACATACTGATTATTCCAGTATTGATAATATGAGATCATTCGGTCTTTCGCCGTACTCCATGCGGTGTAATACCACGTATCAAATCCCGGGTCAAGAACGATAAGTTCATATTCCGGTTCCTCCTGAACAACGGGGACAATGTTTCCTGTTGACCCCTGATCCATTAAAAGATTCGGGGAACAGGAAAATAATATAACGACCATGAATAAAGAAAGAATAGCCCGTTTCATATATGCCTCCTTATTTTATGGTTCTTATATGTAAAACGAACAATTACCGATTCTGTTATATGGCAAATGTGGGGAATTTGCTATCCGATGATCTTTTTAATCATGGGGTTAAAGGCCTTGGAAGCCACCAAAACCCTGCTTCCCGGCGAAATTCCTTTGATTTCTGTTTCGTCGGCAACAACCTTAACCAGCCGGTTCCCGATAAGCACCGATATAATATATATTACGTCTTCTTTTTCGATCTGTGTCACCTCACCCGTAAACTGGAACTTTCCGCTGATATGCCGGTCGGAAAAGATCTCAAGAGGCGTCCCCTCTCCGGTGATTTTTCCTTTTTCCATGACTAGCACCTGGTCCGATAAGCGGAAGATCTCGCCCACATCATGACTGACGAGGATGGTGGTCAGCTTAAATTCCCTGTGAACCCGTAAAATGTAATCCTGCAGCCTGGTGCGCATGGAATGATCGAGGGCAGAAAGCGGTTCATCGAGCAAGAGCAAATCCGGTTTCCTGACCAGGGTCCGTGCCAGGGCGACCCGCTGTTTTTGTCCGCCGGAAAGCATGCCTGTTTTTTGGTCCCGAAGGTCGCCAAGCTCGAAAAGATCGATAAGGTCTTTGACCCTTCCGTTTTCCGATTTGTTTTCAAGGGCATATTCGATATTCTCGCCGACCGTCATGTTGGGGAATAGTGCATAATCCTGGAAGACGAATCCCGTGCTTCTCCGCTGTGGCCTGAGATTTATCTTGCGGGAAGTATCAAGCCAGTTCACTCCGTTTACGGTTATTGACCCGTTTTCCGGTTTTAAAAGTCCCGCCAGGATGCGAAGCAGGGAAGTCTTGCCTGCGCCCGATTCACCGTAAAGCGTAATAAATTTCCCCTGATCTGTCTCGATCTTTGCATCGAGCATCATCCCGCCCTCCGGGGAATTCAATAATTTCTGTACTGCCAGTCGTATCATTTCCAGAATTTTTTCAGGTATCCGCCGTTGACCAGGTATACCGCGAGCAATATGATAAAAGTTGTCGCAAACAGAAAGAGGGAATAGGCATTGGCAGCGCCATAATCCAGGGATTCCACCATATCATAAATTGCCACGCTGGCTACTTTTGTCTTTCCCGGTATATTTCCGCCGATCATCAGCACCACCCCGAATTCCCCGATAGTATGGGCGAAGCTCAGAACGATACCGGTAACAAGGAACTGTTTAATGTTCGGGAGCAGGACCTTGAATAATGTGACAGTCCTTGATTTCCCAAGAACGAATGAAGCTTCCGATATGGAGGCCGGCAGACTGCTCAGCCCAGCCTGGATCGGGTGCACCATGAACGGGAGGCTGTAGATGACCGAGGCAACGACCAGGCCTCCGAATGAAAAGATCAGCCTCAATCCCAGGGTATCGACAAGAAATTTTCCGAATGCATAGGAAGGACTGAAGGCAACCAGAAGGTAGAAGCCCAGGACGGTTGGGGGCAAGACCAATGGCATGCTCACCAGCGTTTCGATAACTGGCTTAATCCTTGTCCTTGAAAACGCTAGCCAGTTCGCCAGAGGTATGGATATGGCCAGGAGAACGAGGGTCGTTACGATGGCCAGCTTGAAACTCAATATGATCGGGCTCCATTCCATCAATCCGACAGCATGATTTCATTGGTTTTGATCATGGCCACCACAACATCACCGACCTCGATGGCCAGGTCTGCGACAGCATCCGTAGTAATGATTGAGCTGATCTCACCGTTCGGGAATTCCAGGACCAGCTTGCTCAGCAGTGCTCCCTTTTCGATTTGCTTCACCACGGCAGGTATCCGGTTTCGAAGGCTGATCGGAAATTCCTTTCCTTTGCCGATAACTACTTCGGTTTCCTTGAACAACACATTGATCTCGTTCCCTTCCTTCATGTAGGATACGGTCTGGGGCGTTTCGATTACAATCGATTTAAGGGTGAAATCCCCGACACGAATCCCGACAAGGGACAACTTCCCCTGCGACCTGACTGAAATTATTTTTCCCCTCAGTGAATTCATATTCAAGGTTTTGCAAGATATCCGGAATTTTTTAAAATATCCTGCGCATTTTCGGAATACAAAAAATTATAGAAGTCTTCCGCATGGGCCGGGTCCTTCCCTTCACGACGGATAATCACTGCGCCCTGGGCTATTGGACTGTATAGGGTCCTGTCCACTTCAGTCCATCTCCCTTTATTTTGCATTTCCCCCGACAATACCATCGACTTTGATGTGAAGCCGGCCTCGGCGGTCCCCGACAAAATGAACTGGTTTACCTGGGCAATGCTTTCACCGTATACCAATTTGCCCGCGACCTTTTCATATAGTCTGTAATTTACAAGCGCCTCCCTGGCGGCTTCCCCATAGGGGGCGGTCCTGGGGTTGGCGATGGCCACGTGCATCACCCGGTCATCATTTAACATATCCAGCTCCGGTTCAATATCCTCCCGCACTGTCCACAGGACCAGCAGGCCGTAAGCATATACTTCAGGCTTGTCCGTTGTCTTTCCGGCAGCATGGAGCTCTTGTGGGTATTTCATGTCGGCGGATACAAAGACGTCATAAGGCGCGCCTGCCATAATCTGTGCCGTCAGCTTCCCGGAAGAACCCAGAATAATCTCACAGGGTATCCCGGATTCCGAAGCGAATTCCTTTACAAGTCCGTCCATCGCAAACTGAACATTGGCAGCCGTAGCGATTATGAGCTTTTCCGGGCGGGGGGAACAGGACGCCAGGCATAAGGCCAGTCCGAAATGGAATAGATCCCTGATCATGGAAATAAATTATTCTCAGTCTTGCACCCGGTGAATATAATGAAAATTCCCTTCCCGGTTCATGCGGGATTTTCATTCGGTTCAGGCTCCGGCTTTTCGGGGTTCAGTTGTTTCGAAAACAACAGGAGCAAAACGATGCCGACCGTAACATAAAAATCCGCGAGGTTCAGTATTCCCGTCCTTAGCCCCCCGATGCCGAAGTTCAGGAAATCCGTAACATGCATGTCGAACAGGATCCGGTCGATAAGATTCCCGGTACCGCCTGAAAGGATCAGGGTATATGAGAGCATTGGAATTTTTTTGATCACTTTATTTTTTAAAATGAGGTATAGGGCAAGCAACACTACGAAAATCATGGGAAGAAGGATAAACAATAAATAGCCGGCAATTTTCGGCAACTCCGATCCCAGTCCGAGGAAGGCGCCGGTATTTTCCACATATACCAGTCGGACCGTATCGAAAAAATATGTGAGCGTCCCTTTTCCGATCAAATGATCTTTTGCCATTTCCTTGGTCACCCTGTCGCAGCCGATCAATGCGACGAACAAGGTAATGAACAGGAGCAGCCTGTAGTTTATTTTCATCTGTACAATTTTATCTCTATCTTTTGTCCTTGTACCGAGGATTCATGGAACGACGGCAAGCGCCAAAACTAAAGTACCAAATCACAAATCACAAATTCCAAATCACTCTTGTCCGGTAAAAATTAAAATCAATCGGGAAAATCCCTAATTATTTCGATAAACGAACTTTTTTCATTGCATTTTCATTCCCAAGCTCCCGATGTCGAAAATACGGCCATTCATATTAATCAGTATGATCAGAATATTCCCACTTTCCTTTTAATGGAAAACAATTTCTTAAACGTGATCCCTGGTAAAAGACGAGATGCAGCTCTCCCCTTGTCCCGCTTTGGGCGGGATAAGGGGAGTCCCGAAGGGGAGGGGATTATTTAACAATTCTTTTTAAAATATCCTTTGATCTTTTCTAAAACTCCCTTGCTATTTTCAAATAATTCTTCGTTAAATTTTTGTTGGAAAGCGGCTTGTGATTTTTCATGGCGGTTGATCATTAGTAATACACAAAATAAAGCTGAAAAAAATAACTGGAAAAATGTATCCCCTCCCCTAAAGGGACTCCCCGCCTCCCCAAGCTGGCCCGTCGCTAAAAATGTCTACTAGGCATTTTTTTTACGCTCCGGCCCCTACCGTCGGACAAGGGGAGAGCATGACGATCTTTTAAATAAAACCCGGTAAACGACGAGAATGAATCACGAGATGCATTATATAAAAAAAACTTTACCGGACAGTAGTGAATTCCAAATTCCAAATCTCAAACGTCACAGTCGGAATTACCAAACACTGGTTATCCTTACGATTCATTATTGATTCCGATTTTGAATTTTGGGATTTGGAAATTGGAATTTGGTGCTTGTGATTTGAAATTTTACTTATTTACGTCCTGCGCATCCATCACTGCAATTGCCGCCATATTCACAATATCATTCACTTCATCGCCTCTTTGCAGAACATGCACCGGCTGGCTCAATCCCATCAACACAGGCCCAATGGCCTCCACATGGTTGATATGCGTTACCAGCTTGTAGGCTATATTCCCTGCCTCGAGGGTGGGGAAGATCAGCACATTGGCCTTGCCTTTCAGCTTGTTGAATGGATACGTTTTTTCAAGGAGCTGGGGGACCAGGGCTGCATTGGCCTGCATTTCTCCGTCAACCATCAGGTCGGGGTATTTCCGGTGAAGTATTTCAACGGCCTTCTGGACTTTCCTGCTCAGCTCATCGGTGTTGCTCCCGAAATTGGAATAGGAAAGCATGGCGATCCTGGGTATGATGCCGAACCGTTTAGCAACTTCCGAAGTGCTCACGGCAATTTCAGCCAGCTCTTCAGGCGTTGGATTTTTGTTCACTGTTGTGTCGGCGAAGAAGTATACATCGTCCTGGGTGAGCATGATGTATAATCCCGATACCCTTGTCTGGTTTGGTTTCATCTGGATGATCTGCAGGGCCGGCCGGATCGTTTCAGGATAATGGGTGGTCAGCCCCGACACCATTCCGTCCGCATCGCCGAAATGCACCATCATGGCGCCGAAATAATTCTTGTCGAGGATCATATTGCGGGCTTCGTCCATGGCCACGCCTTTCCTGTTTCTCAGGTTATATAACTCATCGGTATAAGCTGCGAGTTTCGGGGAACTGGAAGGATCGACGACCTCCGCGCCATCCAGATCGAGGTGGAGGTAAATTCTCCGTTCTTCGATGATTTTTGGGTCTCCCAGCAGGATGGGCCTGGCGATCCCCTCGTCGAGGACGATCTGTGCAGCACGAATGATCTTGTCTTCTTCACCTTCCGGGAAGACGATCTTCTTCGGCGATGTCTTGGCCCTGTTGATCACAAGGCGCATGATTTCCCTCGATCGTCCCAGTTTGGCCTCGAGCTGTTCGATGTATTTATCCATGTCGATCTTTTTCCGGGCAACCCCCGATTCGATCGCGGCTTTCGCCACGGCCGGGGCCACCCATAACAATACCCGCGGATCGAGCGGCTTGGGGATGATGTATTCAGGCCCGAAGATGATCGGTTTGTTCCCGTATGCCTTGATCACGGAGTCGGGAACATCTTCCTTCGTCAGATTGGCCAGCGCATGTGCGGCAGCAAGCTTCATTTCCTCGGTGATCGACTTTGCACCGACATCCAGCGCGCCTCTGAAGATGAACGGAAAGCCAAGCACATTATTGATCTGGTTCGGGTAATCCGATCGCCCGGTGCACATGAGAATATCCGTGCGGGCGTCTTTGGCATCTTCATACGAAATTTCAGGATCAGGATTGGCCAGGGCGAATACGATGGGGTCTTTGGCCATGGTTTTCACCATCGCTTTGGTCACCGCACCCTTGATGGAAAGCCCTACGAAAATATCCGCTCCTTTGATCGCCTCTTCCAGGGTCCTGGCTTTGGTATCGGTAATAAACAATTCCTTATATGGATTCATCCCCTCCGTTCTTCCCTTATAGATCACGCCATGCGTATCGCACAGGATCAGGTTTTCTTTTTTCACACCGAGCTTCAGGTAAAACTTTGCACAGGAGATCCCTGCCGCACCGGCGCCGTTGAAAACCACCTTTACCTTGTCGATCTTTTTCCCGGTAACTTCTAGGGCATTCAAAAGCGCCGCGCCCGAGATGATCGCCGTGCCGTGCTGGTCGTCGTGAAACACGGGTATCGAAAGTTCTTTCTTCAGGGTTTCTTCAATATAGAAACATTCCGGGGCCTTGATATCTTCCAGGTTGATCCCGCCCAGCGTAGGCTCCACCATCCTGCAGAAATTGATCACATCTTCCGGGTTATCGGCTTTGATCTCCAGGTCAAATACATCGATGTCTGCAAACCTCTTGAACAATACCCCTTTCCCTTCCATGACGGGCTTTCCCGCCAGGGGACCGATATTTCCCAGCCCAAGTACGGCAGTGCCGTTGGAAACGACGCCTACCAGGTTGCCTTTGGCAGTATATTCGAATACGGTTTCAGGATTATCGTGTATCACATTGCAGGGAATGGCCACGCCGGGAGTATACGCTAAAGCCAGATCGCGCTGGGTTGAACAGGACTTCGAAGATTTAACCTCAATCTTTCCTTTTCTGCCCTGTGAATGATAATTCAGGGCTTCCTCTTTGGTTATTTTCATGTTTAGTAAGTGTTAAAAAATATTTGACCGTGGCAAAAATTCACCGCTTCAATTTAATCAATCGAATGTAAAACTGGCCCCAAATATGTCAAAATTATATAATGCATCCATTTTGTTTTTAGGGTTGAGAGGCCTAATTTTGTGCCTCGTTTTATCCATATCGGAGAATTTAAGGCTAAAAGCGTGAACACACTATCTTATAAGACCAAATATGCATATCCTGCGGCTTCGGAACGGGAATGGTTCGTGGTGGATGCGAACGACCAGGTCCTCGGCAGGTTTGCCAGCAAGGTGGCTTCCCTGATCAGGGGCAAGCATAAGACCAATTACACACCCAATACGCTTTGCGGAGATAATGTGATCGTTATCAATGCCGACAAGATCCGGATGACCGGGAAGAAATGGCAGAATAAGGAATACGTTACCTATTCAGGCTACCCCGGAGGACAGAAACGGCTGACTCCTAAGCAGATCCACGTTCGGTCCAATACCCGTCTTGTGGAAATGGCTATTAAAGGAATGCTGCCCAAGAGCAGGCTGGGTCGTAAAATGTTCGGGAACCTGTACGTATATGCGGGAACAGAACACCCGCACGGAGCCAGCAATCCCAAAAACCTCGAAATTAAATAATGATTGAATGGAAGTATTTAATGCCATAGGCAGAAGAAAAACATCAGTGGCGCGGGTCTATTTTACGCCCGGAAAAGGCCAGTTCATTGTGAATGATCACGAGTTGGCAGAATATTTTCCTTCCGAGGTATTCCAGATCATCATCAAACAACCGATGAATACCGTGAATTTTGACGGTTCTTTCGATATCAAGGTGAATGTTGCCGGGGGAGGTTTCAAGGGCCAGGCAGAAGCCATTCGACTTGGCTTGGCCAGGATCCTTTGCAATATCAACCCTGAATACCGCAGCCCACTGAAGAAAGCCGGATTTCTTACCCGCGACTCCCGCATGGTGGAGAGGAAGAAGTACGGGAAACGCAAGGCGAGAAGGAGATTCCAGTTCAGTAAACGCTAATAAGGAAAAATACCATTTATGGAGAAGCTTACATACAAAGATCTTTTGGAAGCTGGTGTCCATTTCGGACATTTATCCAGGAAATGGGATCCCCGGATGGCTCCGTTCATTTTTATGGAGAAAAACGGGATCCACATTATCGACCTGCATAAAACCATTGGCTGCCTCGAAGATGCCACCAATGCCGTAAAGGCTATCGTCCGGAGCGGAAGAAAAGTGCTCTACGTTGCCACCAAGAAACAGGCAAAAACCATTGTCGAGGAGGAAGCAAAGCGGCTCAAAATGCCCTATGTTACCGAACGCTGGCTGGGAGGGATGCTCACCAATTTCACGACCATCCGGAAATCCCTGAAAAAACTTGCGGCCATCGATAAGCAGATGAAGGATGAATCCTACCTGAACCTGGCCAAGAGGGAAAGACTGATGATCACCAGGGAAAAGGAAAAGCTCCAGAAATTGCTCGGCGGCATTGCGGAACTCACCAGGCTGCCTACCGCCATTTTCGTCGTGGATATCAAGAAGGAGCATATCGCAGTCAAGGAAGCCCAGAAGCTGAACATCCCGATCTTCGCCATGGTCGATACCAATTCAGACCCGAATGAGGTGGATTTCCCCATTCCTGCCAATGATGATGCATTCAAATCCATTGAGATTATCGTCCGCTATTTTTCAGCTGTCATTGAAGAAGGGTTGATGGAAAGAAGGAGGGATAAGGAAGACCAGAAGCTCCAGGAGGAAGAGGATCAGAAACGCAAAATGGACGAGGAGGGAGGAGAGATCGAGGAAGTGGAATCCAAATCATCTTATTCCGAAGAGGCCGCCGACCTGGAATAAAGGAGATCAATATAAAATGGAATGACCGGAACATTGTGGAAAGCAATGTTCTTTTTTTTAATCATGGACTAAAATTAAACCGAAATGAATATTACCGCGCAGGACGTAAACAAATTAAGGCAAATGACCGGGGCCGGGATGATGGATTGCAAGAAAGCCCTCACCGAATCCAACGGCGACTTTGAAACCGCTATCGAGATCCTCAGGAAGAAAGGTCAGAAAGTTTCGGCATCGCGCGCCGACCGGCAGACCTCCGAAGGTTCATTGTTCATCAGGACGGTTTCCAATGATTCCGAAGCTTTCCTGATCGCGCTGAATTGTGAAACGGATTTTGTCGCAAAAAATGAAGAATTCAAAAGCCTTGGAAATGCCATCATCGATGCTGTTGTGAAAGAAAGGCCTGCCGATATTGATTCGGTGAAGAAACTGAAACTTGGAAATCTCAGCGTTGGCGAGAAAATCACGGAGCTGGTCGGGAAGATCGGTGAAAAAATAGATCTGTCTTCCTACGAGGTAATTTCCGGGGAAAAAGTCGTCAGCTATATTCATGCTAACCATAAGCTCGGCGTGGTGGTCGCTTTGAAAGGTGCTACTGCTCCAGCAGCCATCGAGGCCGGGAAAAATGTTGCCATGCAGATTGCGGCCATGAATCCCATCGCCATCGATAAAGACAATGTCGATCCCAAAGTCATCGAAAAGGAAATTGAAATTGGCAAGGAACAAGCCAGGGCTGAAGGGAAACCCGAAGCTATGCTCGAGAAGATCGCCATCGGCAAGCTGAATAAATTTTACAAGGAAAGCACCCTGCTTAACCAGGATTATGTAAAGGATTCTTCCGTGACCGTCGGCAAATACCTTGAATCGGTTAGTAAGGGATTAACCGTTGTCAAATTCCGGAGGATTACTCTGGCGTAGCTAGGCTGAAAGCTCAAAGCTGAAGGCTCGCGGTGTTCGACGGGATAATGGTATGCATTCAGACAATCTAAAATCGAACTTCGCACATTGAACATCGCACATCGGACGGAGCGTTAGGAAAATGTCCGGTGGACATTTTTAGCGACGGGCCAGCCTGCAGGGGACGGAGCGTTAAAAAAATGTCCGGTGGAAATTTTTCGCGACGGGCCGGCCTGCAGGGGACGGAGCGTTAAAGAGGCTGTCTCAAAAGTCTATTATTTATTACTGAAAAAGTGAAAAAAGAAAAGGGAGATTTCGCTCCCTTTTCCGCATAAGTTTTTATAACTTATGC
>DATDPY010000027.1:0-20465 GCA_035292565.1 Cyclobacteriaceae bacterium
ATTAAAAATAGGCGTAAAATATGAATATCGGAATGAAAATATTATTTTAAACTGTCATAAATCGCAATTCAATCCGGTGATGGGGACTGGAAGAATATTCGTATTTGCGCTTCTCATGATTAGCATTCATGCTTCATGCAGGTATTCCGAAAGCGATCAATCCTTTACATTGGCCGAATACCGTGAAATGGGTATGCCCGATACCATCCGCCTTTGGAGCCATGAAGACTACACGGATGCCTGCGCAACCCTGAACAATATAAAAGCGATCAGGTCACACTCGCTCCCGCGAAAAGACAGCCGGAAATCAGGCGGTCTTTTTTCAAAGATGATTGATACAAATAACCTGGCATTTTTAATTGATGAAAAACTTTCCCTCAGGGAACGAGCTTATCGGATCCAGCAATACATCGATTTTCAGGGATGTTTTGTAACGGCCTATACCGATGTGAATTCACAAAGCCAGTACTATCACAAAGAGCTGATCGACCTGTACATCTTCGGGCTGACCATCGCACAGGACATGCTTGACCTTGGCCAGCTTATCAATGAAGCGACCGACAGTTCAAATATGGCGATTCAGTACGCCTTCCCGTCGATACAAAGCATGTACCTGGCCATGGTGCTGACAATTCTTGAGAATCAGCAAAAATCCCATTTCTTTGAAAATGAAGACCTGGTTCAGTTATCAGGGTTCGTTCACGACTCTATTAAAATCAATCTTGAATGGATGGGCGAGGCGGCAAAGGAACAACTCAGGAAACTCCTGGAAAACATCGTTAACGGGTCCTCACCGGGTGAGGTTAAAAAGAAATATGCGATATTGATTGCATCACTGGGATGATTTTTTAATCCCGGGATTCGGAAAGGATCTAGCGGAATGAGGCAAATGGTATAGGACTGTGAATCATATGCACACTGCGGCATGCATTCTAGATTAAAAATCATAAATTCCATAAACGATAACATCATGAAAAACTTTTTAATAAATCGTTCTATGCTTGCAGCGCAACTATCAACATTGATATTTTTAATGTACATCCCGGCAGGCCGGGGATTTGCCAATATCCGCGTATGGGCTGCCGGCTGCACTGAAAAAATACAAATCGATAAGCGCTCGGGCCTTCCACACGACGCAGTCTGGGATGAAGCCACCCGGTCAGTAAAAATCAGCGGCGTAAGATCGGAACATGTTCCATTTCAGATCATCATCACCGCCGATCATGTAAATGTTGACGGGATCACCCTGAAGAAATCGGCATTATCAATGCGTTCTGCAACACTGTCCATGGAAAACATCCGGCTTTATTATGAGCATATGATTAAAGTGTATGCACCATCCGGAAGCCATGGAGAATCGGGCTATTGGCCTGATGCGTTGGTTCCACTTACTAAACCATTCAATATCAGGTCAGGGGAACGAGGAAGCCCACCGGAACTTCGCAACCAGCCAATCTGGGTCGATATCGAAATACCGCAAAACCAGCCGGCGGGAGTTTACAAAGGGGTGATCCCGGTTTTCGCGGGTATAGAAAAAATCGGGGAGGTATTCATCGAACTCACTGTTTTCGATCTCACCCTTCCTGCCGAAAGGCGCTTCCCGGCACTGATGAGCATAAGTACGCGGGAAATTGCCCGGATGCACAACCTCGACCAGGACAGCCCTGAATTTAAGGCATTGTTTTACAAGTACATGGAGCTTCACCTGAACAACCGGGTTGACCCGATGAATGTCGGTTCCATGGGGATGGAAGGAAGCATCGGTGACGGGAATAATGTGATTGAATGGACCGATAATGAAACGGAAGATTTTTTCATCCGCAATGGACTGCTATCTTTTCTTCTTTCCGCCGATCCCCCGAGCATTTCCTATGAATCGGGCGAGAAACCATTCAGCGAGGATTATAAGCGATATGTAAAACAATATATCCGCCAGGTAATCGATCATGCTCGCGAAAAAGGCTGGCACAAGAAGCTGGCCTTCCTCTGCCCCGTAGATGAGCCTCGAAATGCCGGTGAGTACGAAGCCATCCGGCGCTGGGCGGCATTGATTAAGGAAGTCGATTCAAATGTGAATATTATGGTTACTGAGCAGCCTCTGACACAGAATCCTGAATGGGGTTCATTTGTCGGCTACACGAACTACTGGATCATTCACGGTAATTACCTGGCGGACGAAGAGCACACCCGGGCAGTTTCGGAACGGAAGCAGGCAGGTGAAACGGTGATCTGGTACATCAGTTGCGACCAGCTCTATCCGCAACCCAATTATTTTATCGATTGTGAGGCTGCAGATGCCAGGATGGTATCGTGGATCACCTGGCGCTATAATCTGGGAGGGATATTATACTGGGCAACAACTTTCTGGAGAGAGGTGAAGGATCCGTGGATCGATCCGGTCACCTGGAAGCTGTCGGAGTGCAATGCTCCGCTTTCAGGAGAGGGCACGCTAATTTATCCCGGTAACATGGCTGAAAGGTATACCGGACAGGAAAACGTATTCGGACCGGTCACCTCAATCCGCTTTGAGCTGCTCCAGGAAGGCTTCGAGGAACTGGAGTTACTGAACATGCTGAAGTCTGCCGGGAAAGGATCCGTTGCCGATCAGATTACCGAATCTGTCTGCCGGGGGATCAGGGATTTTACGCGGGATCCGAATGCCATCGATGAGGCAAAAAATAAAATTATTCAGGAATTACTGAAGAGGAAATAAGTTAGGGAAAAAACCTTGCAGGTTTGCGCGAAGGACTTACGCGAGGGCAAACCGGCAAGGTTTCAACTCATTTATATGTCGCCGTTGAATATAAAAGCGCCTCTATCTTTTCAATGCGTTTGCCATAATCCAGCCGGAGTTTGGCATTTTCAGCTTCCAACCTGTCTAGGGTTTCCTTCAGCGCTGTAATTTCATCGATAAGGGCTTGAATACCAGCAAGGGCCACCCCGGAAGGATCGATGGTGGATATATACCGGTCATCATCGCCAGTTCTGAACAACTCGAAAAAATCCTGGGCCATGGGACCGATGTGGGTAACGGATGCAGGTTCTCCGATATAGTTCCATCGGGTAATGGGAAGGATATTAATTTTTGCCAATATATCTTTTCCATACACGTGTGCTATGTTTTCCTTTTTGTTTTTATCGGAACCGTTAGTCCATACGCCTCCGACGGTAAGATAGGCCCCGTTCCCGTTGCCGGTACTTGTACCAACTTGTATTGCCCGGGTAGCGTCATAGACCGGTTCTCCGAATGACCAATTCGTGACATTTTCATCTCCAAACATCATCTGCCCGCTCGCAAATATTTGTGAATTAGCGCCGATGGCTGTCGAGTTTGAGTAACTCGATGAATTTGAATAAAATGCCTGAAACCCTATGGCTGTGTTGTCGGCACCCAAGGCATTTTGGCTAAGGGACCAATTCCCGACGCAGGTGTTCCTCCCGTCTCCATAATTACTTGAAAGTGTCCCAACGCCAATCGCTGTATTAGAAGAACTTGCTTCGTTGCCGACTAATGCATTATGACCTATAGCTGTATTGTATTGACCGCCCATATTAGCATACAATGATTGCCAACCAACCGCGGTATTATATCCTCCTGTATTATCTCTGAGCGACCGGTACCCTACTGCAGTATTTCCGCCGCCCGTTGTATTACGTAATAAAGCCCGGGATCCAATGGCAGTATTTCCGGAGCCGGATGTGTTTAAAGAAAGCGTATTTCCTCCATAGGCCGTATTATCTGCCCCTCCCGCATTCAGATAAAGGGCAAGATATCCATTCGCAGTATTATATTGTCCTGATGTATTTGAATAAAGCGCCTGATAACCCATGGCTGCATTAAATTCACCTGTCGTAGCCGGATTAAGCGCTTCAAACCCAAGGGAAGTATTATAAAGTGTATTATCAAGATTGATTGGCTTATTTGTCAAATCATTGTAATCCCCGCTGGTGGCAATGGCGTGAAAAATTGGCGCACTCATCAGGTTATTCCAGTGCACCTGCGCCTGGCCATCGGTTTGCAGGTTGGTCATTGTATAGTAACTGCCCAAAGCGGCCGACCAGACCGGGTCGGTTTCGGCGTTCAGGAAATCGGGCGTCCAGTTTTCCCATTTGCCCGCGGTGTTATTGTATTTAACCAATTGATTATCGGCGGGGGTTACAAATGAAAATGGATTATTCGTTAGATTATTCCAGCTTCCACTGAATAAAGTAGGCCGGTTTAGCAGGTCGTTATAGCTCGCCGAAGTAGCTACTGTGGCAAAGTCGGGCTTACCGGTAATGCTGCTCCAGGTTCCATCGAAACCAGAAGGCTTATCCGAAAGATCATTATAGCTGCCGGATGTGGCAACAGTGGCAAAATCAGGTTTCCCGGAAAGACTGCTCCACGTTCCATCAAAGGCGGAAGGTTTATTTAAAAGATCATTATAACTCCCTGAAGTCGCCACGGTGGCAAGTGTCGGTTTGCCGCTGAGACTGTTCCAGGTTCCGTCAAACAATCCGGGTGCATTAAGCAAATCCTCGAATTCTCCCGTAATGGCGATATCGGCCAGGACGGGCTTGTTGGCAAGATCCTCATAATTCCCGCTGAAAGCATTATCGGTTGTCGCGGCATGGAAGGCATAGGGAACGCTGAGTAACTGGCTCGTTCCGGTAATCGTGTAATTGGTGCCGCCATCCGGATCGGTCTCGGTTTTTAGGAAATAAGGGCCGGCCGACCAGTCGATACCGGAAAAACTGCCCGATACAACTGTCCCATTCCCTATTTCAACCGTGATCAATCCGTTGGCATTGGTGGTCGGCGTCTGGGTTTCCGAATAGACTGCCGTTCCCGTTTCAGAACCTTGCAATATGATCACCTGCATACCCACGGCATGGTTGGTTACCAATTCATTGTTGCTGTTTCGGATCACAGCCTGATAGCTCATTTTTTCCGGAGGCTGGGCGTATATCGTCGTCGTAAAAAAAACGGCTGCAAAAAAGATTAAAAGTTTTTTCATGACCGGTTATTTTTTTATGATTAAGAATGTTTTCAGTTCCTTAAAGTCATCAGTCACTTTCAGCAGATAGACCGAAGCATCGTATCCGCCCAAACCGATGGGCGTTTCACCGTTTTCGATCTTGTGGTCCTGAAGTATCTTTCCGTTCAGGTCGAAAAGCCGGTACATGAGATTTCCGATTAAAATATTTTCAATTCTGAGGGTCACATAATCATGCGTAGGATTCGGGAAAATTTTGTATTGAAGGCTAATCCCTTCTTCTATCCCGCCAAGAACGCGGACCTCATAAGGTTGTTGTACGCCCTGGCTGACTTTCCCGCCGGCTCCCGAGAGTATGGAATAAGCGATCTGACCCAGGGTGTAGCTTGCCGTGCCTCCGCTGCCAGTGGCATCACCGCCCGAGCCGGATACGGCATCCTGTGCATGAATCAGTCCGGGGCAAAGCAAGCACAGAAAAATCAAAATTCCGGTTTTGTGCTTCATTTAGGTAAGGCTTTTGGAAAAGGTTATTGAATAAGACTGATCGTCTTATTAAAATATTATAATTAAGATCCTGGAGAAATGTCCGGCGGGAAGAGTTCCGGAGCTCCCATTATGAAGATGAAAAAGTTCTTCATAAAAAAACAATTTAGTCGGCAACGATTTAAAAAATCAATCCGCTACTTTCGATCGTTCCAAAGAAATGTAAAAAATTAAAGTGAATTAAACAAGACATGATGAAAATATAAAAAGGAAAACCTTGCAGGTTTGCGCACTGAGCCTGCGCGAGGGTAAACCTACAAGGTTTAGTCTCCCTCAGGGTTTCATGATCAGGGACGAACTCCACGGTTCGATCTCGCGTTTTTTCACCTTGCTGATGCCCAAAAGAAAAATGGCGTTACTGGGCAGGGGTTCTGTTACCACTTTATCGTAAACCGGCTGGACGGCCTGGTAATCCTTCGACCCTACAACATTGATCCCGACGATTTTTTTACCGTATCGCTTATTGATCCATTCATAAGCATAAAAACGGATGGGATTTTTTATCTCGGATGAGCATTCAACAACATCGGCTTCGTAGCAATATGCATTCTGTGGCCAGCCGGTATCCCCTTCGGCAGGATCGAGAGCTTTTTCTCCCCCGGGATTCCATTCGAGGATATTGACGCCATATTGTATTGGTATGATCTCAGTATAACCATCCTCATAAACCACTTCATACCAGCCCAGCAAGTCCGAAGTATCGAACGTATTGAAAATATCGAAGTATGATTTCTGGTTTCCTGCCGGCAATGCGCATGCATGCAGGAATATCAGGCTGCTGACATCTTCATCGATCCTGATCCCCTTCAACTCTCGTTTTAGCGGGTTACTTCCCACACCATGAACTCCCACGCCGATCAGTCTGTTGTTCTTGCCGTTGCTGTTGCCGCTTCCTCCCACCTGTGATCCAATATTAAATACCTGTTTCCGGTTCGTTACAATATTTTCCCTTAGTGTATTCAGTTTGACTCCGAAAATATTTGTTGCAGGTTTCAGATTGCAGTAAGGTGAAATATTTACAGGTTCAACGGGATCGCCATCGTCGCTCGGGTAACCGTATCCCCTGAAATTACGCCTCACCACAGGTATCTGCTGCCACAAATATTCCGGCAATTCGATCTCCGCGATCGTATGTTCCGACCACAGCAGGTTGGCACAGCCCAGGAAGTAATTGATCAGATCTTTGCCGAAAGTGAATTCGTTGGTCGATATCCAGCCTGACGGCGCCCCGCCGATGAGTTCGATGTCCTTGATCCGGTTGTCCCAGTTCGAGATATTGGGCTTGAAATTTCCGTAGATCTGTTTGAAGCCGAAATTGTCAATCTCCTTGTCCTGCTCAGGATTTCCCCAGAACCAATTGAATATCAGGATGTCTTTAGGGATTGATTCACGTACTACTTCAGGTCTTAATCCACCCGGAGTCTGGTATTTCAGGCCAGTCTCGGAGACCTGATTCTTAGGCCCCTTGCCTCTGACGCTTTCGAGTAAAAAATCTCCCCACATCGCCAGGCCGATATTCCTTTTGTCAAGGTAATTGTAAAGCGTATTTACATCCCTGGCGAAGAGATCTGAATAGTCCTTGCCCCTGCACCTGGGACAGACATCGAGGGGCGCCCCACGCCATTCGTCGTGCCCGATATGGATCATCTTTGGATTCATCACCTCGATGTATTCATCCATGACGTCGAACATAAGGTCATAGGAACCGGGATTTGATGGACAATAGGTATCCGGCCATATATCCGCTTCATATTCTGCTAATTCCGGGTGACGGGTTAAAAGGTAAAATCCATGGGTGAGGGAGGGGATCTCCGGAATCACTTCAATAAAATTCTCGTTGGCAACCTCAACGATTTTTTTAACATCCTCCTGCTCAATGATGAATCCATCGCCGGCATCCTGGTGTCCTGAATTTCTGGTCTGGCCATGGATGCCCAGCAGCTCGCTGGTACGGGTATATTTCATATACTTTGCAAACTCTATCCAGCCTGCATTTACTTCCGGATGCCTGCTAAGCCGCATGCAATTCACCTCGATGATCACCTTGTTGAATTTATACAGGGCCATGAAATCTCTCAGGAAGCGATTGAAAAATGAGAATTGCCCGGGACCCGGAATGTACAGCCTGATCCCACGGAACGGCATGACGGGCCAATCGCGTACTTCCAAGCCAGTAAATTCAAAACCGTTTCCTTCCTGTACAAGTTGCCTGAGCGATTGCAAGCCATAAAAAGCGCCGGCGTCATCCCACCCGGCTACGATCACCCTGTTTTTCCTTACCGTCAAAACATATCCTTCCCTTCCCGGGCTAGACGCCGATACTTCCATCCGGTTTTCAACACAATATTCCCTGATAAGTGGATTATCAATGGTCCCCATCAAAATATACCTGCCATCGTCATCCGGAACTTCCGTAACATGTTTCATGATTAATGCTATTCCGTATTTATCGGCTAGTTCCCTTATAAGCGAACGAGCAAGCAGCAAATCGTTTTTACTCGCGTATGTGGGAATCAGGATCAGGGCTTGTTCATCAATCTTAAAATTTTCTCCGTTCAGTTTGATTTCCTGCGGAAGCGGAAAAATGATCGCCTTAGCGCTCTCAAGGGCCACGCCCGGATTAAACATCAGGGAAATGAATACGAAAGCAAGGATCCCTCGCCTGAGTAAAAAAGAATCAATTGAAGCCGACATATTTGTTTATTTATTGTTATCCACTATGATATCCAAAAGCCTGTTTCGCATCGCATCATATGCGTCACCGTTTTGCGGCCAGTAAACTTTGTCTTTCATATCAACTTCATCCATGGCCTTGACAACAAGTTCCCTCGCAAGCGCTTTAACTTTATCAGATCCGGCATTTTGACCAGCCAGCCAGAGCAGTTCATAATCCTGTTGCCCCCGCCTTATGTTTTTCAGGCGTATGGACGGCATAAACCGATTGATGCCTCTGTCCTCTTCAGGCTGGTGAGGCATCCTTCCCGGATAAAAAAGTACGCCATCGCCGTTGCCCCATTCCATATGTTCATTGATGAACGTCAGGGGTTCATTGAATATTCTCTGCTGAAGTCTTCCCTTCGGACCCTGGGAATTATGGGTCCAATGCGTGCTCTGCCAGACAAACCAGGTATTTATGCCGAATAGATATTTAATCCATCCGTTTACCCTGAGATCCACGGCGGTGCCCTCCAGGATTACTGATCCATACCTTGGCCTGTTTCCGTTATAGAACCAGTAATCCTTGCCTTCCTTTCTTAACGCTTCAAGCCTTTTCAGTTCCACCCCATCATAAGCATCCCATATGTCAATCGAATTCTTAATTTCTTCTGTGTAGCCCGAGGTTACCTGGATTTTAAGTTTCTTTCCCGGGCCCGGATTTGACTTGATCCACCCGGCTTGCTCATTAATGAAATCATATTGGGAAGGTCCTGGTTCATCGATCATGTATTTGAAATAATTAACTCCCGGAGCATTTTTTTCAAACCAAAGCACCCACTTATCCGATTCCTGAAGGATCTTATCTCTTGTTGTTCCCAGAACTTCATTCCCATACATTCCTACCGGGAACAGGTTTTCACCCACCCCCTCTCCGGGGCCATGATAACCATGTGGTGACGTATAGGCCGATCCATCCAGGTACGGCTTATAGTCATTCAAAATCTTTTCCTGAAAAGCCGACCCATGGGCTTCCGAACCGCCAACAAGCTCGATCCTGTGCCGGTGCGCTTCAAATTTGATAAGCCGTTCGATATCATATTCACTTAATCCCGGAAAGTATGCGCTTAACTCATCCATCCCTGAATTGTACATCCAGACATTGGAATGATTCTGATCCGATAAATAAGCATTGAGGATCTCTATGCGGACCGGGAGCCGGGCACGGACTTCCCCGCTTTCCCAAACCTGGATCTCCGATTCGTAAATCCCATGTGGCTTATTCCTGTCGCGGGGAAGGTAAATGTCAATCCAGAATCCCTGATTAATGCTTCTTGCCCTCGGCTGAATTTCCACGATATTCTGGTGCCGGAAAATGGTGGATTGGGTCGGCGGAACCGTTACCGGGAAGCCCCCTTTCCCGGTCAGGGCATCGGAAGGAATCAGGGCATCAGGTATCCAGCCACTCATCTTTTCCGGTGCGCTGGTGGCTGATCCGTAAAACCAATTGGGCTCCGTTGGTTGCCTTACGTTCAAATAATGCTGTGAAAAAAATTCGATATAACCCTGGTCGCCGTACCTGATAGCTCCGCTGCCGGCAAATGTTTCCCCTGTCTTGTCATGAATGGGCGGAGCCATCGAGATTTCCAACCCCCTGGCGCCTGTGCTGTCGATTTCCACGATCACCTGGAAGCTCAATACTTCGTTATATAATCCCCGGAGAGAAATATTTTCACCATCCCAGATGCTGTTTTTATTTTTCGCCGGATGGTTCGTTTCATTCCTGAAGATCTTTTCACCATCCCCTACCGCCCAAACGTTCAGTACCTGAGCTTCAACGATTACTGAATAAAAAATGATTATTGAAGTTAAAATGTTACGTTTCATGTTTGGCCTGAATTTTGAATCAGTTTTCATCGATTTAAAAAGTTGCGTTTACTGCGATCTCATTTCTTCGGAAGAAATACCCTTACCTGGCCATGCATGGCATACAATCTATACTGGTTCCCGTCATGAACGAGGATTGGGCTTGATATATCCTTATTGAGGCTGTCTGGTCTCATGATTGGGTTTTGTGAATATTTTATCCAATGAATTAAATCATCCGAGACGGCTATGTTGGAGTTCCAGGTTGCCCAATCCGTATCCGGGCTTCCATGGTAAAAGGCATAATATCTCCCCTGGTATTTCACAATCTGGTTCAATGCAACGGCTTCCGCATCGTAGGGTTCCGGCCCTCTTCGGATAACAGGATCATCCTGCACATTGGTCCAGACTTCCAGGTCGGTTGATACAGCAAGCCAGATACCCTGGTCATCACGTTCATAATAGAGAAACCATTTCCCATCTTCAATCCAGAGTGTTGGCGTACCATATGGACCGGGACTCAACGGCTCACCGTTCATCTTCCTTATATCAAGATCATCTTTCCGTTGCCAGTTAATGCCATCGGTTGATGTCAGCATGTGTGCGATGTCCCCAACTCCTTCTGCAATCATAAAGTATTGGCCATTATGCTTAACGACGCAAACATCCTCCGTCCAGTATTCCTTAATAATCGGGTTGCCGGAATACCGGGTCCATTGATAGCCGTCGGTAGATGTTGCGTAACCAAGATATTTGGTCGACCCGGCGCTGTCGGAATATCCCGTGTACCACATTTTGTAAATCCCGTCTTCACGTAAAATATAGCCCCGTTCACGTATAAAATGATCCCAGGTATTTTGACCTGAGCCGGTAAATACAGGATTACCTTCATACGGAATAAACTCTACAAGCTCTGAAGGGAATATTTGGGAATCTTCCATATTACCCTGCTTCTTATGAATACATCCTTCAATGACTATAAAAAGGAAAAGCAATATTGCCGCAATAATCCATTTCATATTTTTAACTAATCCCATTATTTAAAAGATATTTCCCTGGTTGCTCCCGAGCTGGCGATCAATTTAACATAGACTGCACGGGAAGTGATTCGGCAAATCCGGGAAGAATGAGATAAATAGCCGCTTCCGTAATAAAACTCCTTTCGCTCAATTCTACCATCTTCATACCTGATCTCACCACAGACGTCATCATTATTCGGGCGAAGAAGTCTTGCCCCCTTCGTGGCATTTTCAAATGCTATCAGCCGTGACGAATTTTGTGCAACCATGATGAGGGTATTCCCGTTCTCAAGTGCAAGTTCAGCTATCCCTTTGACATCTCCATCCGCGAAAAAACCGCTGATCCTGCCCGGGAGAAGCTGGAATCCGCCCTTGCCGTCACCCTGAAGGTAAAGCCCGGTCCCTGCGTCAATCTGGCCGTCATCAACATTGAATGAGTATGAATTCCCGGCAATCAATAAGTCGGGGTTCCCGTCATTATTAAAATCATCTGCCAGCATTCCAAATACAGGTGCAAACTGGACCTCGAGCGGAAGCGCATTTACCGTGAAAGTTCCGTCACCCATATTCTCGAAAAATGCCGAATTGAAATACCTGCATTCTTTCGTATAGGCGTTCAGGGTTTGCTCCTCATCGAGAACATCTTTCATTGAAGCCTTTGCATAGTCTTCATATTTGGGGAATTTGTTTTGCAGGAATGGAATCTGGCTGATCAGCACATTGCGCTGGTAAATGGGGAAGCTCGTTCCCTG
The DNA here is from genome assembly GCA_035292565.1 of Cyclobacteriaceae bacterium. Lineage (GTDB taxonomy): Bacteria > Bacteroidota > Bacteroidia > Cytophagales > Cyclobacteriaceae > DATDPY01. The sequence goes on from DATDPY010000027.1 coordinate 11,812, forward strand.
CACGAAATAACTGCATACAGGATCGATTTGCCCGTTTTTATCAAAGTCGCCTGCATTGATTCTCATAGGTTCCGCAGGTGATACCTTGAAGCGTGTATTTAAACCCAGGTTGCCGGCTGTGTAATCCATATCTCCGTCAAGGTCGAAATCCGCTGCCGAAAGACTGTTCCACCACCCCGTGTAATCGGCCAGTCCTGAAGCGGAGGTAACATTCACAAATTCTCCGTTTATATTTTTAAATAACTTCGGCGACATCCATTCCCCTGCTAACATTAAATCGGGCCAGTCATCGCGGTTATAATCTGTCCACAAAGCTGCAGCGATCAGGCCGGCTTCGTTTAGGTCTTCACCAGGGTGCGTCACATGGGCAAACCGGATTTTATCCGGGCCGCTGCTTTCATTCTGCAGCAAAAAGCTCCTGGCCGGCATGGGGTAGTTTTCAAGGCTTACACGCCCGCAAATAAAAAGATCGAGGTCCCCATCCCTATCGAAATCGGCAGCCGAAACCTGGGAACCGCAAACTCTTTCATCGGGAATTGCATCCTTTAACAGCCTAAAATTTCCTTTGCCGTCATTTGCATAAATCCGGTCAGCATAAAATTGATTCCCCGGCGCCAGGCCGGTACCACCGCTCACGACGTACAAATCATTATCGCCATCGCCATCGGCATCGAATAATAATGTACCCATGTCTTCATAATTGTCATTGCCTGGCAGATCGTATGAATAAAATTTTCCAGTTTCCTGTTGAATAAATATCTTTCCGGCCATACTGGTGGCGCCGCCAATGTAAAAGTCATCAAGTCCGTCCCCGTTTATATCTCCGGCTGCAATACCCGGACCTTCTTTTGAATACATATGAGGCACCAGCGGCTGGATATCAAAATCAAGAAATTCCTTTTCGGTATGCATGTAATTTATGCCCGCGTTTGTTGTAATATCTTTGAATAATCCGGAACTCTTCTCATCAATCCTTTTTACTTCCTCCTGGCCGGAATTACTGTAAAGAAGTGCCAGTTGCCGGTCGGCAGGAATATTATGCAAAACCTGACATCGCCCGTCAGGCCATGTAACATGGAGAGAATCAACTGAAGCCATTTGCCCCAGCCCAAAATGAATGGTGGGATCAACCATAGATTGAAATCCACGTACGGGAAAGTGTTCATAATATTGCAGGCCCCTGCCATGATAAATCCTGATCTTTGTGCCTACGCCTCCACGGTTCTGTTCACTCCCTGTGAGATGAATGGTAAGGAAATGGGAGCCGCTGCCATATCCGCCCGCATCGTTCAGTTTATTTCTATAAATAGCGGCGGTTTCGTTGAGGTTGTTCAGGACCAGGTCCAGGTCCCCGTCATTGTCGAGGTCCGAAAAAATTGCTCCTGTTGAATACAATGGCCTGTCCATCCCCCACTCATCGGCCATGTTTTTAAAAGTGAGATCGCCGTTATTCTTAAAGATAAGATTTGGCTTTTTTACATTGCCTTTTTTATCGAGGTCCTCCATGAGTATTTTTCCAAGCACGTTGAACGGCATATCCGGATTTTCTCTTATTTTCGACTGCCACAGCATGGCGAAATCCATATTTGTCAGGTCATGCGGAATGCCGTTGCCGATGAACAGGTCTTTATTGCCATCGTTGTCAAAGTCTGCAAACAATGGCGCCCAACTCCAGTCGGTTTCGAATACTCCTGCGAGCTGGCCGATCTCGCTGAAGGAATATCTTCCGTCGATACTGCCATTGTTGAGTTGCAGCATATTCCGTATATATTGGCGTGAATACCCGGTTGCCTGTTCAGCCTCATATCTCCTGTACTCCCTCATATTTCCCGCCATGATTCTTTTCCGGTAATAATCTTCAGGAAGCATATCAAGCGTGAAAACATCTGCCAATCCGTCGTTGTTGATATCCGCAATATCCATACCCATGGCGCTGTAGCTAAAGTGCTTAAAATATTCACCGGCCATATCCATGAATGTTCCGTCCCGCTGGTTTATATACAGGAGATCATTTGAAATATAATCATTGGCGACATAAACATCCGGCCAACCGTCGAGGTTGATATCGCTGATACAAATTCCCAGTCCGAAACCATCCCAAACTATACCGGCCTCTTTGGATACATTACTGAATTTCGGAAGGCCTGTAGCCGGGTCAATGCCATCATTTCGGTAGAGGCGATCGGTGTTGATCATCGATCCATCGCTGGTCCGTTTACGGACCGAATTCTTATTCGGCACCCTCATGGAAGACGTAACCAGGTACATATCGAGGTCACCATCGAGATCATAATCGAAAAATGCTGCCTGTGTTGAATAACCATTGTCATCCAGACCGACCGCTTTCGCGCATTCGGTAAATACTACCTTGCCCCCTTCGCTCTGGTTCATATAAAGAAGGTTATGATAGTCGTCGAGTATGTTTCCTCCGACACTTAAATAGATATCGGGCAGGCCGTCGTGGTTGAGGTCTGCCATACTAACACCGGTAACCCATCGTCCTGAGGTATTAATACCGGATTGCTCGGTTACATCCTCGAACTTCAGCCCGCCTTTGTTGATATACAGCCTGCTTTTTTCCATGTTTCCTCCCAGAAAAATATCACTCAAACCGTCATGATTAACATCGCAGGCAGCCAGTCCCGAGCCGTTGTAATAATATTCGTAGAAAAGGATATTAAATGTATCGTTGTCATGCAGTTGGTTTTTAAAATGAATACCAGTCGACCCGGGCGGCAGGTATTCGAACAATGTTTTACTCTTCTTTCCGGCTTTACCTGATTCACCAGGGTCGCATCCCGAAAGGATAAGACAAAAAATGATTATTCCAGGCAAAAAAAAACATGCCATAAGTCCCGTCCCTCTCGTGCCGAATGATGATTTTGACACTAAAGACAATTTAAGTCATATTTCATCAAAAAGCCGTGGATGTAAATGAATCCACGGCTTCTGATTTTTATTTCAGCCAACTAACTCATTATTCCGGTGTTGTATAACCCGGATTCTGTGTTATCAGAGGATTAAGTCTCAAATCGGCTTGCGGAATCGGCCAGAGATAATCGTTGGGGTCACAATTTGGTTTTATGTCAAGCCTGCTTTCCCATACATCACAGAGTATTTCCTTCCTGGTGAGATCGAACCAGCGATCAAACTCATAGAATAGTTCAAGAAGCCGCTCGTTGATCACCGCATCGTCGAATTCCTGTTGGGTCATCGTTAAAGTTACTCTCGGGTGACTGGGATTTGCAACTCCATCATTGGCGCGGTCGATAACCTGGTTTACAGCATCTACAGCGGCCTGCGTCGGGCCATTGTTAATCATATTTTCAGCTTCGGCATACATCAGCAAAACGTCGGCGAATCTGAGAATCGGTATATTAGCCGTTGACTGCAACCTCTCCAGGACTTCCTGGTCGTCGTATATATATTTCCGGAGAGCAGGAGAGCCTCTCCAACCGTAATCTTCGGGAGGATTACCATCCCAGTCTTCAAGAACCATATACGCCGCTTTTCTCGGCTGGTCAGGATAGGCATCCGAGAATGCCTTGGCAATTCCGAAATCCATCCACCCGAAGGCCATCGTTCCCGGAAGCCAAATTTGTGGCGGGGTTGCGATGTCATCCTCCGTAGAATTGAAGTTGAACATATTCTCCGGACCCAGATCGTTCTCTATTTTAAAAACGTCCCTTACATCCGGCAATAGGTAATGCACTCCATTATCAATTACTTCCTTGGCTTTATCTCTTGCCAGTTGCCATTTTGAAGCGTCTTTCAGGGGGGCCGAGGCCATAGTCAGGTAAACCTTGGCCATTAATGCCCTCGCTGCATCCCTGGAAGGCCGGCCGGCCATTTCCTCAGGCCATTCTTCAGGCAGGTCATTATAGGCCACCTGCAGATCGGTCTGGATCAGAGCGTATACTTCCGAAATCGGCTGTCTTGAAATCTCACCACCAACCACATCGGTTTCTTCAGTGATAATCGGAACATCGCCGTAACATCTGACGAGATAGAAATAATTAAGGCCTCTCAGGAATTTTGCCTGGGCCATCAACTCATCTTTTTTGTCCTGGGAAACCGTTGGACCCAGCTTATCCTCGTTCAATGACTTAATCGCACTGTTCAGATTCGCAATAGCCGCATAATGTGCCCTCCAGACCCAGTTAGCATGGCTCGCGGAAAAAACCAGGTTGGCGTCATCATTATAGTCGGTGTGATATACCTGATACGGGTATGAATAATTGCTCCATTGGCTGTACAAGTTCGCCATTGATGCGGTTAAGGCTGAAACGATTTGCTCCTCAGTATTATAAAAATTATCCGGGCTTGGAAAATCCTTTGGCTTTTCCTCGAGGCTCACGCACCCTGCTAATACTGCAGCAACGACCGAAGCCAGCACTTTGAAGCTTTTCAATCTGATTGCTAAATTTTTCATGGCTTTGTCAATTTTATAATTCACATCAGAAAGTTAAATCAAGTCCGAAGGTATAAGTCCTTGCCGGAGGATATGCGCTCAGGTCGACACCGATCATTGCATCGTTCTCCGTGAAGTTTGCAACCTCAGGATCATATCCGCGATATTCGTCGATTGTCAACAGGTTCGTACCGGTGAAGTATAACCTTATCTTATCGAATCCTATCCTGTTCATCAATTCCGGCTGTAAACTATATGCCAGGGTAATGACTTTCAGCCTGATGTATGAAGCATCTTCAACCCACCTGGAGGTCTCTGAATCAATAAAAATCTTGTTCTCCAGGTTTTGTGATTCACGATATGCCCCGTCTATCAGACCCGGCACATCCGTATCCTGGTTTTCAGGCGTCCAGTATTTCAATACGATCGGGTCGTTCGCTTCATAAGTTTCCCTCCTTATTCTTAATTGGTTAAAGAGGTCCACACCCTCCATTCCCATAAAGAGGAATGACAGATCGAAGTTGTTCCAGGTAAACCGGTTCGACCACCCCCAGGTAAAATCGGGATATCCGTTTCCAATGATAACCCTATCGTCTTCGTCTACATCTCCGTCACCGTCCGTATCCTGGTAATGCGGATCACCGGGCAACTGTCCGTATACAAGTGCGTCCTCTGCCTGTTCAGTCTTCCATACGCCAAGGTACTTCCACCCGCGCATTGTGCCGAAAGGTTTGCCTTCTTCAAGTACCATGAATTCGCCCAGGCCATAACCGCCGAATGAGGTAGAATATGTAATTCTTTCATCGGCTCCAAGGTCAAGGACTTTGTTCCTGTTCATGGTAATATTGAACGACGTGTTCCACCTGATATTGCTGACAATTGGATCTCCGCCGATTAATATCTCAAGTCCCTTATTTTCGATAGACCCGATATTATCCAGCACGCTGCTAACTCCGATATAACCGGGTAATTCCCTGGGCATGAGCAGGTCATCCGTTACTTTGCGATACACATCGATCGTGGAAGTAAGTCTTCCGTCGAACATCGACAGGTCCAGGCCAATATCTGATTGTGCCGTTGTCTCCCACTTTAAATTAGGGTTGGCAATTCCTCCGATCGAGAAACCAGTATTCGTTGGAGAAGTCCCATTGTACGGATAATCAGGTCCCCAGTCTCCGGGTTCTGAATAAAGTCTGGCTAACGACTGGTAGGGCGAAATTCCCTGGTTTCCCGTTTTGCCATAACTTGCGCGAAGTTTTAATTCGGTAATCGTAGCCGACCCGCTCAGGAAATCTTCTTCAGAAATTCTCCACGCTACCGATCCCGAGGGGAAATATCCCCATTTATTATCCTCCCCGAAAACCGAAGAGGCATCCGCACGGTAGGTAAATGTAGCGAGATAGCGGTTGTCGAATGCATAGTTGACACGAGCCAGGTAGGAAAGCAAGGCACGATCGTTAGCCCATGATCCCATAGAAAGCTGCTGGGCTCCTGCAATGTTATCGAATCCAAGCTGATCAACAACAAATTGCCTTGCTGTCGTATTGTTCCCATGGCCTTTATCAACGATCTGTTCCAGAACACCTGTTGCCGTTAAATGATGCTTTTCACCAAAAGTATTATCATAGGTAAGAATATTGCTGTTCTGGTATCTTTCATATTGGGATTCACTCAGATATGCTTCCCCGTTATTTGCGAAGCCCCCCATGGTTTTCCTGTTGTAATAATCACGTCTTTCTGAAGTCGTGATCAATGCCCCTCCTGTAACCTTCAGGCTCAGGCCTTTCACAATATCCAGATTCAGATAAAGGTTGGCATTGTTCCTGTATGTCGGTCGGTCCATTTTCGGCTCAATGGCGCTGGCCAATGGGTTCCAGGTATCGCTTGCGCCAAAATTCGGGTTATGGCGATGATAATTGCCATCGGCGTCAAATACTGGTTCGGTTGATGCCCAACGCGGAGCAACATTGATCGCCTGAGCTACAAACGCCACATCATCAGCTCTTCTGAACGCCGGAGATTTATATGTCTCCTTTATGAAGGCCCAGTTCAATCCAAAATCGACCCGTTCAGATACGTCCGCCGCCACATTTGCACGCAATGAAATCCGGTCATATGCAGAAGCCTTCAGGATGCCCCTGTGATCGAGATAGTTTGAGGATACCATGTACTTCAACGCATCGGTGGCGCCGCTCACGCTGAGTTGGTAGTTTTGCACAGCTCCGGTTTCATAAATTACATCCTGCCAGTCGGTACCCCCTTCAGCTTCATACCTGGCTATATCGGCGGCTGAAAATGGAAGTACGGGAATATTCCCACCGCCGGTATCCTTGCTTCGCATCAGATTGTGGTATTTGGCATAATCCGCAGCGCTCAAGACATCCAGCTTTCGGGCCAGTTTTTGGAAACCATACGTTACTGCCGCATCGATCACCGGCTTTCCCCTCCTTCCCAGCTTTGTGGTGATCAGGATCACTCCATTGGCGCCTCTTGAACCATAAATTGCAGTGGCTGAGGCATCTTTCAGGATTTCAATGGATTCGATATCCTGTGGATTAAGAGATGTCAGATCGCCGCCCTGTAATCCGTCGATAACGATCAATGGCTCATTCCCCCCATTAATAGAGTTTAAGCCTCTGATACGAATTAATGTTTCACCCCCTGGTGAGCCATCGGAATTCAGGACATATACCCCGCTTGTCCTGCCCTGCAACGCCTGGTCGGTCCTGGCCAGCGGCAATTCTGTGATTTCCCTGGATGGGATGGTGGTTATTGATCCTGTAAGATCGGAACGTCGCTGAACCCCGTACCCGACCACAACCACCTCGCTTAAAGTTGATATATCGGGTTCAAAGGAAATATTAATTACTGTTTGAGCCCCCACTCTGATTTCCTGGGTTTTGTATCCGATATAGCTGAAAACCAAAACCGTATTTGGGCCCGGAACCCTGATGGTATAATTCCCATCAACGTCAGTAACAGTGCCGGTCGTGGTCCCTTGGATAAACACATTCACCCCCGGTGTAGGTGAATCGTTCTCGTCCATTACTTTTCCTGTTACCTGCATTTCCTGGGCATTAGCGCCCATAGATACGCAGGTCAGCAAAAGCAGTAAATGCATGAAACCCGCTATTCCGGATTTCCAAACCGATTGAATGAAATGATGTAGCTTTAATCTCATAGCGATGTCGGTTAATTGTTATAGTAATTAAGACAGTAATAAAAATCTAATGAGAGGCAAACCAAAATTAAAATCGATTCAGGCGATTCGTTGTTCAATTAAAGTACTTAATTATTTTATTGAATGTCAAGACATTTAGTGAATTAGTCGAATAAGAATTTATTGTAATTCAACAATAATAAATTTGAAATTTCTTAGGTTAGATCCCGGATTTTGAATATTAATTGCCAGGCATCAGCCCGGATCGTCTATGAAAGCATTATACCTATTCCTCGCGGTCATTTTCCTTATCTTTGCCCTCCTGCAATTAAACGATCCTGATCCCCTCCTCTGGATCTCGATTTACGGTTATGCAAGCATTTTATTTGTGATGGCTTTTTTCGGATATTCGATCAGAATTCTCACCCTGGCCGGGATCACAGGATATCTCATCGGAGTAGTGATCATGATTCCGGATTTGATCCGGTGGCTCAGGATGGGAGCCCCGTCGATCACGGGAAGCATGCATGCCGAAACGCCTTATATCGAGCTCACCCGTGAATTTTTCGGGCTGGTCATATGCCTTCTGGCCATGCTTTTTCTACTTTTCAGGGGAAAGAAAATAAGACAATAAATTTTCAATTTTTCCGTTATTTCCGGGACGAAGAAATTAATATAATCAGCTTATAACAGAAATTCTACGCGACGAAACCCGGTTGCTGTTATTTCGTATTAAATATACCGGAAAATGATGTGAGGACCTTAGGGAATTGATTGTTGGAATGAAAAACCATAACTGCTATGTGGTACGCTTGTGTAAAATGGACAATTCGTCCGATTATATTCCTCTCAACTTTCATTGGATCTGCGCCCGGATTATTTTCACAGGATTTCGGCAGGAATAAAGTACATTACGATACAAAGGATTTCAGGATCAGGGAAACCCCGCATTTCGAGATCTACCATTATTTAAAGAATGACAGTATCGTAAATCACTGGGCCCTGGAAGCCGAAAAATGGTACGGCATTCACCAGGAAATATTCCGTGATACTTTTAAAACCAGAAACCCTCTGATCCTTTAT
>DATDPY010000028.1:0-2645 GCA_035292565.1 Cyclobacteriaceae bacterium
AGTGAAGCAAATGGAAGCCGGACCATCCCAGGGTTCCATAATGGATGCGTGGTACTGGTAGAATTCTTTTCTTTTTTGGTCCATCTCGTTATGTCCCTGCCAGGCTTCCGGGATCAGAAGCATCATCACATGAGGCAAAGACCTTCCCCCCATCACCAGCAATTCGATAACGGAATCGAGATTGGCAGAATCGGAATGGGAGAAATCACAAATAGGAAGAAGCATCTGGATTTCCTCTTTTGTGAAAATTGTTGATTCGAGGAGGGTCTGGTTCGACTTCATCCAGTTCACGTTACCCTTAAGCGTATTAATCTCCCCATTGTGTGCGATAAACCGGAATGGCTGCGCAAGCTTCCAGTTGGGAAAGGTATTGGTTGAAAATCTTGAGTGTATGAGGGCAAAAGCCGACATTAATTTGGGATCGGAAAGATCGGGAAAATAAGACCTTAGCTGATAGGTTATCAGCTGGCCTTTATAGGAAATGGTTTTTCCCGACAGGCTTGGAATGTAGAATTGGTCCTGATTTTCTTTCACCGACTGGTGAACGGTATGGGTGGTATGTCGGCGCAATACATATAATTTCCGCTCAAATACTTCGGGATCGTCGGCAAATTTGGAATGGGTAATGAATACCTGTTCGATATACGGTTCGTTGGACAGCGCGGTTTTTCCTATTCCTACCGGATTCACGGGAACTTTCCTGTAGCCCAAAAGTTCGAAACCCAACTTCATGATATTCAGGTTGAGAATGGTTTTACATTCTTCCTGTGCAACGGCATTCTTAGGGAAAAACACCATGCCTACTCCGTACTTACCTTTTTCAGGAAGGGTGATCCCGATCTTGTTGCATTCCTTCACGAAAAATTCGTGCGGAATCTGAAGCAAGATCCCTGCCCCGTCGCCGGTTTCCGGTTCGCAGCCGCAGCCGCCCCTGTGCTCCATATTCTGGAGCATGGTCAAAGCATCAGATACAAGCTTGTGCGTCCTTTTATATTTAAGACTGGCAATAAACCCTATCCCGCAGGAATCATGTTCCATTTCAGGTATGTACAAGCTTTTAGTTCGGTTTTCTGTCATTTCAATGCATATTTTGTTATAGGCATGGACGGGTTATTTAATACAATACAAATTTTCAATATATTACAAATAATGTCAATAATAATTTAATAAAAAGATTAAATTCTTAGACAAAGAGAAATAAAAACGTAATATTTTAATGAAATTAATAAATTGAATGAGCTGCTGATTCGACCGGCTCAGGTTTCATGGACAAAATACACATCTTAAGTGCCCTGAGCATTGCATCAATTTCCCTGGTACTAATAATAAACGGTGGAAGGAATCGAAGTGTTTTTTCAGAGGTACAATTGATCAGGAATCCTTTTTCCAGCATTTTTTCAACCAGCGGTCTGCAGGGATATTCCATTTCAACTCCAAGCATAAGGCCTATCCCCCGGATTTCCTTAACACCCGGGAGCCCGGATAATCCGGATTTCAGGGCATTGAGAAAATAATTGCCGGTAACGCGAACACGTTCGGTTAGGTTCTCATTTTGGATAACCGAAAGAACGGCATGAGATGAAGCACAGGCAAGCGGGTTCCCACCAAAAGTCGATCCGTGATCCCCGGGTTCGATAAGGTCTGCAATCTTCTTATCGGTTATTACGGCGCCGATTGGAATTCCTCCGCCCAGAGACTTTGCAACGGTAACCAGGTCTGGCCTGATATTAAAATGTTCAAAAGCAAAAAATTTTCCGGTCCTGCCAATCCCGCATTGAATTTCGTCGCAGATTAAAAGCACATTATTCTCACGACATAACCTGGCTAATTCTCTCATAAATTCGGGGGCGGCGGGAATGATACCCCCTTCGCCCTGCACGGGTTCAACGAATATTGCGATGCTGTCGCGGTTGATTTTATCCCTTAAATCGCCGATATCGTTAAATGAGATTTTTCCGAATCCTGAAGGGAACGGGCCGAATCCTTTCTTATATTTTTCCGATCCCATGGTGATGCTCGAGATTGATCTTCCGTGAAAGCAATTGGTGAATGAAAAGATATTTCCGCTCTTATTATGTTTAGCCCCGAACCGACGCGCTATTTTAATTGCTGCCTCATTAGCCTCAAGCCCTGAATTACAAAAAAATACTTTTTCATAACCCGATATCCGGCAAAGCAATTCGGCAAGCCTTGTTTGCGGCTCGCTGTAATATATATTGGAGATATGGATCAGCTTTGCCGCCTGCTGTCTGATTGCTTTTACAACTTCAGGGTGGTTATGTCCCAGTGAATTTACCGAGATCCCTGCCAGGAAATCAATGTATTTCCTCCCCTGCATATCCCAGATTTTCGAACCCTTGCCCCGGGAGAAAACCACGGGCAGTCGCCGGTAAACATTGAAATGATACCGATCGGAAATTTGACGGATTTCATCCATGCTTTTGATTCGGGTTATCCTATCCTGTATGACAGCCAGTCCGCAATAACATTCAACCCTTCTTTCAGGTAAGGATCATTCACTTCGGTATCATTGCGCAATTCGGAAGGCAGGTCGCCTTCAGTAAGCGTTCCGGAAAGCTTTAGCCTGACATTCTGGAGCTTTTCTTCTTCTTCCTGCTCCAGTTTTCTCTGTTCATAATTCAGGG
>DATDPY010000029.1:0-3195 GCA_035292565.1 Cyclobacteriaceae bacterium
CATGAAGATTTTCGATGGGGCCTTTCAGTTACCTGATGTCCAAACAGATATGAGCATAAACAAAAGGCTTGATTGAATATAATTATCAGAAGAATTTCTCCTCGAGCCGCGTCCCGCAGTGTTATACCTTCTAAGCATTCATTTTCAAAAAACATCTTATTTGTGTTCAATCGGATAATCCTCTGCTATATATAAGCATCCCTCTCCAAAGGAAACCAGGCAAGCAAAAGTTTTTTTATCCATCCCGATGATCAAACTCTCCGCTGGTACACCGGAGCAATTGGATCCGGAGTGTTCAGGATCCTGGATGATCGGGCTTATTTGTACCGACAGGTCAGCCTCTCGAGTATATGCCCATCAGGACGGCAGTACCGGTTATATGCCCTTCTATTGCCTTCACCACATCATCCTTTCGTGCTTCAGGCCCGAGGTTCAGCGGAGCATCGAGAGCGTATAGCCGGAAGAAATAGCGATGCGTACCACCCGGCGGACATGGTCCCCCGTAACCGATTTGCCTGGCGGTGTTCTTCCCCTGGACCGCTCCGTTTTTCAAGGAACTCATCCTTGGAACATTTTCTGCCAGGCCGGGCTCCGAAACGGGGATATTGAATATCACCCAATGGATCCACAGGCCGGCAGGTGCGTCGGGGTCTTCACAGATCAATGACAGGTATCGGGTTTCCCCTGGAACTTCTTCCCAGGAAAGCGGGGGTGAAACATCCTTTCCATCACAGGTATACAGGGTCGGAATGCTGCCGCCCTCAACAAATGCTTTGCTTTTAAGGATCATAACTATATGCTAAGAAAATTGAATTCATGCCGCGGCAGAGCCGCCCATCCTCCTGATAATTTCAAGGCAGGCCCTGCTGTTGTGGTAGGGGCACTTCCATAAGCCGGCTTTATCTTCCTTCTCATAAGGCCAGCCTTCCCTGTTCACCCGGAAGTACCATTCCCCGTTAATGGGATCAACGATTTTATTTTTTGTAAATTGCCATACCTGCCAGGCTTTTTCAAGGTAGGAATCATATCCAGTCATCTCATAGGCATTAACAAGTCCGATCATGGCCTCCGCCTGCGGCCACCAATGTTTATCGGAATCGAGCCGGCCTTCCTCATCCCTCTCGTTGAGCAGGGCGCCGTCATGGTCGAATCCTTCCCTTAGGGTCATATCCACGATTTCAAGTGCGACCTTCCTTACCCTTTGTCTGAGCGGGGCATAATCCAACACGTCCGCCGCCTCGCATAAAAGCCAGCTTCCTTCAATATCATGGCCGAAAGACACCTTCCGGGATCGCAATTCCCACGATTCACTGAAGAAAAGCCCGAAATGGTATGTATTCTGGATGATTCTGTCAAGGAATAAATCGACCAGGCTTTCCAGCCGCCTGGCTAACTTATGATTCGGCAAGGCCATATATAATAGTGTATATGCTTCGAGAACATGAAGATGGGTGTTCATGGTTTTTTTTTCATTCGAATCCTTCGCTGAAAGCCTCAGGTCGGAAAGCAGGTTCCATTCCCTGTCGTAGGCTTCGAAATACCCATCAAAGGCCGGATCATAACTATGGTCTTCTATGGCGTCGAACAACTGAACGGCTAGTTCAAGCGCTGTTTTATCCCTGAAAACCCGGTAATAGGATGCCAGTCCGTAAATGATGAATGCAATGGCATAGATCTGCTTCTTGGTTTCTGCCGGCTTCCCGGTGTGATCAACGGTCCAGAATACACCGCCATGATCGTAATCGATAAAATGATCTCTGATATACTCCATTGACCTTTCGGCTGCTTCCTGGTATTCTTTTTCGCGAAAATGATTATAGGCATTACAGAATGTCCAGAGTATCCTTCCGTTCAAAACGGCTCCCTTGGGAGAATCCTTATGAATGTTGCCGTAACCATCCATCCTTCCAAAGAAACCCCCGCTCTCATGGTCGATCATTCTCCTTGTCCAGAACGGCAGGATATTTAACCTGAGCTCCCGGTCGAGGGAAGAAATAAAGGGCTTAATGATGTCCATACTTTTTTAAATTAATTACCACCTATTACCGGCATTTTGTATAATGAGGGATAATCTACAAAAAACCATGTTTAGGGATCATCGTAAAATTTCCGGAAGTCTTTTTCTTTATTTGGAAACCTGCAGAATACGATGACCAAAAAAGAATACCGGATACGATCGTAAAAATTTTTTCAAGCCTGTATCGTTAAAAAATATACTTAATAATAGCTGATTAATTATATGATTCAAAGTTCCGGATTATGAAAATAGAGTCATAATTCGTGTTTATTCCATTCGCATGGCAATTAAGGTTATATTTAGGATATATTTCATGGAAATCCCCTTTCAGGGCCCTGGGGAGTTTAAATAAGTACACGGTGATAATAAACAGAATTTTACCGGATTGACGAGCGGAACAGCGGCGCCGAATGAAATCTGCAAGAAGCATATTATTCATTCTTCCATTTCATCTCATAATTCCTATTGAAATTTTTGCGCAATTCAGGGATATCCCTGTTTTGAATATTCATCCGGATACTGTGATTAAGCTGGATGTCATCAACAGCCCCTTCAGGGAAACTAATCTCTGTCTTACTCCCGACGGAAGGTACCTGTTTTTCCTTTCAGGACGGGGAGGCATGCCCTGGTCAGATCCGGATTATACTATTTACCGCGGACAGGTCGAGGCCGACGGGGATATATATATGACAAGAAAGGAAAACGGGGCCTGGTCATCACCCGTGTGCCTGGGACAGAACGTGAATACGGAGATGGGAGAAGATGAACCTAACGTCAGGCCCGACGGGCAATTTGTCATTTTCCAAAGCTGGAGGGAAGGCTGGGATAAAGAAGGCGGACCCTATTATATCAGCGAGCTTTCCGGAGAGACCTGGGGCAGTCCGGTACCATTAGGCGGCGGCATACATCAATTTTTCCTGGATAAGGTTACAGCCAACGACTGGATGTATGCAACCGATGGTTCGGGAATATCACCCGATGGCAATATTTTCATTTTTGCTGCTGCCAAGCTGTATGATCAACCCATGGACCTTTATATGAGCATAAAACGGGATGGCAAGTGGGCTTACCCGTTCAAGATGGATATCAGTACCGGATTGGATGACCGGTCGGTATTTATTGCCGCCGACGGGAAGACCGTTTTCTTTGCATCGGAAGGTTATGGCGGATATGGCGGG
>DATDPY010000030.1:0-8622 GCA_035292565.1 Cyclobacteriaceae bacterium
GACCTGGGTCCACGCAATTCTACCTGCAGACCAGGGGGATAGCCTCTAACAGAAAGACCGGGCACATATCTGCGGAGGATATCAAAGAATAGAAGCGATTGATAATGCACCGGGATCGAATCCATGTCGATCCTTTGGGAAGGATTTCTATATAATTTCCCCGGAACATCGTAGGGATCGTTGGAAATCTTTGTGCTTTTTATAAGAATTTCGTCCATGAGTACCGTTCGTCCCTCAAAGGAGGAATCAATACTCAAAATAAGGGTATTCAGATCGATGTATTTCTCGGGGGAACTTTTCGAGGCAGGAAAAATGGGCCAATAATCCAGTTTTGGCACCGGGAAAGCAGGAGACTCAATTCTGATAAACAGGTCATTTTTGTATTCTGGCGCATTATTGGGCTTTATTTTCTTTCCCGGGGGCCGTTTTTCCCAGGCCTGAATTACCACATGAGTGGAATCATTGATGTCAATTCCCTCGAATTTAAATTTACCTGAAGCGTCCGATTCCATCTCATTGAAATAAAGGCGGTCTTTAAAGATGAATAGCCTGACATAGCCGGGACGGTATTTTGACTGATTATAAAAATCAACGAGATTTCCTTCAATATTAAAACCTGGCTCTGCAAGGAACTGAACAGACATTTTCAGATCATTGAGAACATCCTTCCAGGCAAATCTTCTCCAGCCGTGTGTTAGAAGAAGGACATCCAGCAACTCCAGCCTGTCTTTATTTTCAGTATTAAAATAATAGCCAGGATTCTCAATAGCACCCTTCAGGTCGGATTCCAGATTGAAATAGCTCATGATATTGCTTTTCAGGGGATCGGGATTGATCACCGAGGTATTCGTGACTGATAATGAAATATTGGTAAGCAGCGGGTTTCCTTGCTGACCGGTACAACGAATATCGACAGTAACCTTTTCCCTTTTCTTATAATTTTCCTTGTCTGACTTTATGGAGAACTCAAGCATCTCTGCTTCATTCTCATGATATACAAGTCTTTCGCAATGAGGTATGCCCAGAGAATCGAAAAAGGTAAAATGCAATATACCGCTGGGAATATTGGTCAGATTGACCGGAGAATTGATTATATTTTTGCCACGCTCGCCGTGAATGGTTATAAACGGAAACCCCCGGTAATGGCCGATCACAAATGCGCCTTCCATATCTGATCCCATGTTATTCCGGACCCATAGATTCAAATCGTTCCTGTCTTTAGCGATATGCATGGCATACCCGTTCTTTAGTGACGCCGGCAATGGAAATTTCAGCTCGACGCTGTTTATTTTCAATATGGCGGTATAAATTTCCCCACGTACAGGGACAAGGGTAAAAAGTCCCAATCCGAATCTTTTGGCCCTGAACTTCAGGATTTCGATACCTGCCGAATTCACTATGATGCCTTCAGCCTCAATGCCTTTACCCGTTGGTTCTGTCGCTTTAAAAGCAACATAATTGACGACGCCTTCAACTAAATCTCCGCCTTCCGGGAAGAATCGGAGCAGTACAGGAGGAGTGGTGAAAGCATTTTCCCTGGAATCAAACCTTTCCCTCGCAGCAGTGTTAACACCCGCTTCGGTTTGATAAACCTGCAGGATCTTAATTCCTTTCCTGTAAAAAAATGAATCGTCGAAATTCTGCATATATCTTGTATAAGCCTGCAGCATATAATTCCCCGGAAGAATATTCCGGTGGAGATGAAAATCCCCGAAACCCAGTCCCTCGTTTATGCGCACCTGCCTTCGCTCCATAACGGCTCCTTCTTCACTTACCAATTCCACATAAAGCACGGAGGAGATTGTATCGGGAGTCTGGTAGGGGCCAAGCATGAGATAAGCTTTAAACCAGATATCTTCCCCGGTTACATAAAATGGCTTGTCGGTGTGCAGGTATGCCCGTTCAATCGGATAATCCTGGGAATAGGAAAGCAAGCGATCGCTGATCTGGTCAGCCAGCTTTACATCCTCCAAAGGAATGAGCGATAAAAAAAACAAGGATAATATGATGATCCGCCAGTACATTGGTCCTTTGCAATTTAGTCTCAATTTTACTTTTTTTCATGCCGGAATTCTTTTCCAGCAGGATATTTATGGGTACTTTTTATGGTTAATTAATTCATATCAAATGGAACGAAGGAATTTCATATTAAAATTGTCTGGGCTGACAGCAGGAATTCTGCTTCCTGGTGGAATATTGCCGGGACGGTCGCTTGTCAACCGTGATCGCCTGGGGGATTTATTACCCTTGAGGAAACTCGGTAAAACAGGGGCAAATGTAACCATGCTGGGCCTTGGCGGTTATCACATCGGCTGGACTACAGAAAAAGATGCCCAGGAAACCATTGAAGCAGCATTGGAAGGGGGGATCCGGTTCTTTGATACTGCTGAGGGATATGGGCCGAATATAAGCGAGGAAAAATACGGGAGATTTCTGACCCCAAAATACAGGAATGAAATCTTTCTGATGACAAAAACGCTTGCCAAAAATGCCAATACGGCCAGGGAACATCTTGATGCTTCTTTGAAAAGGCTTAAAACTGATTACCTGGATCTCTGGCAAGCCCATGCCATCAGCTCTAAAGAGGATGCGGATGCCAGGATAAATAATGGCGTATTCGGGGTTATGCAGGAAGCCAAGGCATCAGGAAAAGTCCGCCATATAGGCTTTACCGGACATACCAACGCCGGTGCTCATGCATACCTGCTAGAAAAACTTCGCCCGGAAGGCTTCCTAGAAACTGTTCAGATGCCTGTCAATCCGGTCGATGCCGCTCACCCGGTGAGTTTTGTGCAACAGGTTATTCCAGCAGCATTCGACCAGGGTCTGGGTATCATCGCCATGAAAACCCTGGGTGGAGGACAATTTTTTGCGTTGAAAGCCGAATTGGACAAGAAGATGTGGGAAACCGATGATCCCGTTGTTCCGGGAAGAATAAGAATATCGGACGCCATGAATTTTGCCTGGAGCCTGCCAATCAGTGTACTGGTTACGGGCGCTTCGACAAGCCAGATGGTGAAGGAAAAAATAAAGATGGCGAAAAAACATATGGTAATAAATGAAGAAGAGCGTAAGCAATTAATTGCCAGAGTAGTCGACCTGTCGTTGAAAGAAAAGGTAGAATATTACCGGAACAGGAATTAATTGTGAATTTTCTGCTCTAAAATACCCCGTCAGACGGCTATAGCCGTCCGACGGGGTATTTTAAGTCGCTGAATTACAGGTATTTTGCCGGGATCTCCGATATGCCCCGAATTTCCATTTTCCTGAAATAAACTTCTGAACCTTCCGACTGAAGCTGTATATTTCCCCGCATCAGAGGCAATTCCCTGCCATCGAGGAAAAGATGCGAATTTTCGATGACCATGTTAACCCTACCGTTGATTATGTGTATTGCTTTCCCCTCGAAACAGATGATCTCAACAGTATTCCATTCACCGTACGGTTTTTCGGCCATAACGCTTTTTGATACGATCTTGCCTGCTTCCCTGCCTTCCCCGACTTCTAAAAGAGATCCCGCCGGATTATAAACGTATCGCTCGCTCCCTTCGGGTTTCGATGCATAAATGCTGCAATAACTATCGCCCATCCTGTATGAATCACCGAACATGGTCTCCATAACCTGGCATTCATGGGAAGTCTTCCAGACACCCAGGCCGCGGCCATATTCGCCTGTGCCATGATACAGAAGCCCTGAATTGCGTGGCATTTCCAGGTTAGATCCCCATTTCTTTTCACCCCATTTGACCTGCATCCGAAAATGGTAATTCCCGAATTCCTCAATCGTGGCTAGTGCCCCATTCACCTGTCCTGATACTCTAACCGCCGGTTCTCCATCTTCCGTGACAACGGTAAAAATGGAGAGGGGATCGTAATTTAAACCTATGGGTTCCGTATACATTCCCGATGAATCCCTGACAAACCCATTTATTTCAATACCGGGCCCGGGGATACCTATATAAGTTTCCCAGCCCTGAATATTTTCTCCGTTAAACAATGGCCTGAACCCCGTTTCTTTTTTAATCGGCGAAGTACAGGAAAAGGTCACAATTGAAGCGAATGTCAATATTAAAAAATGATTATTTTTCATGAATAATAAAAATTGAATGACGTTTCAAAAAGTATTTTGAAGTTACTGACTGGATTGGAATTTGCCAAAGACCGGAAGGTAATTTGCGGTTATTGACACCAATTTTCTAATTTCTGAAAAATCAGGAGGTATAATTATGGCTTTTTGAATTATTTGCAGTCGGGTTGCATCAGGTATATAGGAAATAATATATTTTTGACAGGATCAAACAGAACATTTTCAGCGGAGCTTTTTATCAAAATTTCATAACTTTTTATATGACCTCTTTAAACCGCCGCGATTTCTTAAAGGCATCTGTCCTGGGTGGAGTCGCAATTTCACTGCCGGAAAACAGAAAATGGACATGGCCGGCTAATCCGTCAAATAATTCCGATCCTGCCAGGGTAGCAATTACAACGGGTGATCATCGTGCAAGGATGGTATTTGATGCACTGAAACCATTTTCAGGTCAAATTAAAAAAGCGATCGGGAATAAAAGAATTTTGATCAAGCCAAACAATGTCTCGATTGACCGGCAGCTCGCGGCAACTCATGTCGATACGATTGAAGGTATCCTGGAATTCCTGAAGTCGATCGGCAAGACGGAAAATGTGATCATTGCAGAGTCCGCAGCGGGTGGCGCCACCTTCAATGGATTTGAGAATTTCGGGTATTTCGGCCTCGAGAAGAAATATAAGGTCAAATTCGTGGATCTTGACCAGGAGAAAAATGAAGTTGTCCGGGTATTTGATGAAAAGGATTTCCGACCACATGCTGTGCGGACTTCAAGTTTAATGTTGGATCCGGATACCTATTTAATATCTTCTGCGAGAATGAAAACTCATGACAGGGTTCTGGCAACCTTGTCGTTGAAAAACATCGTTTTTGGTTCATTTATAAAGGATCCGGGTTTTGGCTGGGGACCGAACAGAAAGGAGGGGACCCGGAACGATAAACCAATAGCGCACGGAAGCGGATACCGGGCTATTAATTATAATCTCTTTACCCTTGCCAGGATCCTGCATCCCCACCTCGCCGTAATCGATGGTTTTGATGGAATGGAAGGAAACGGCCCCGGTAACGGCACGCCGGTCGACCACCGAATTTGCGTGGCAAGCACCGACTGGCTGGCAGCCGATCGTGTGGGTATCGAGCTGATGGGCATCGATTTTGCCAATGTCGGGTATTTAAATTATTGCACTGAGGCAGGACTGGGAGTAGGCGATATGAATAAAATTGAAATTGTCGGCGAACAACTGCAAAGCCACATCAGGCCTTATAAGCTGAGCGATAACCTTGAAAAACAATTAATCTGGAAACAACCGGTTGGATAGTTACTGAACTAACCACTGCGGTATCAGACAAAAGTTTTTAACCAATTATATAACGAAAGGAGCATTCATGATCACGGATAATTATGAGAACCTTAAAAATTATCAGTCAGTCCTCCCATTCGCAGGAGAAATATTAAAATACCTTGGTTCGGTCAATATTTTCCTGCTCGAGCCTGGCAAGTACCAGATTGCGGGGGATGCGGTTTATGTCCTCATCCAGGAATACCAGACCAAACCGGAATCTGAGAAAAAATGGGAATCTCATAAAAAATATATCGATATCCAGATCGTCCTCCAAGGCCGGGAATATATAAGCTATTCTCCTTCAACTGCCTTAACCATTAAGGATAACTACAATGAGCAGAAGGACGTGATCATCTATGAAAACGATTTTAATGATCAATGTAAATTATTTTTACCTGAGGATTATTTCAGCATTTTTTTCCCGGGAGAAGCTCATAAACCAGGATTTCATATCCTGAATGAATCTACGGTAAAGAAGGCCGTCGTTAAGGTATTGGCTGAACAAAAACTTGTTTAAAATATCCGGAGATACCCTGATTAATAAATTCACCCTCGAATATCTCCTATTCCTTTCTATTACATCAATTTAACTGCTTGATGAGAATCCAATGTAAGTAATTTTTTTTGCAAGATCCATTATATTTCTGCCCTGGCCCAGGATATTTAGATGGTACTGCAACAACCTAATCGTAATTCCCGCCGCATTTGCAGTATATGCAATTCTTCGCCTGAAAACTGAAAAATTCAATTATTCAATCTGCCGGCATTGATATAATTTCCCTTCAGAAATAATTCCGCAACGTATCAGGAAATCAGATTCGACGGAACGGCAGAATTGCCCGGGTTAAAGCACCGTAAGAATTTCGGTATTGATGAAATATTAATATAGATACGATGAAAACAACCTTTGATGAAATTTACGAGACGATCAGCGAATTCGGCCTAAATGTCGATGAAGGAGGCGAAGTCATGATCGACCGGTTCCTGCTTACCGATATTGCCAGGCGCTATGGCACTCCCGTCCACGTAGTTAACCTCAACCGCCTGGCCCAGAACTGCCTTGATTTTCAGAATGCCTTTCAAAAAGAATACAGTGGGAAAGTTTCAGTGCATTATGCATTCCAATGCAATCCCGTTGCCGGGATCATCAGAACAATTAAAGGAACAGGCATAAAGGCAGAAGTAATGAGTGAATTTGAATTGAAACTCGCATGTAATTTAGGTTTCAGGGGGGAAGAGATCATTGTTAACGGCCCCTGTAAAACCAATTCGCTCATCACAGATTGCATCCAGTTTGGAGTCAGGTACCTTGTTATCGATTCTCTTGATGAACTCGACAAAATTCGAAAGATAGCCAAAGGAACCGGACACGTCAGGGTTTTGCTTCGTATTAATCCTGATTATATCCCCAAAGGAATGAGTTCCAATGCTGCATCGGGCTGCCACAGTCACAGCGCACCTGGGTTCGATATTAAAAGTGATGAAGTGAGAGTGGCTTTTCAGGTTATTCAGAAAGCTTCGAATATTGAATTCGAAGGTTTTCACTTTAATATCGGCACCTGTATCACAAGGCCGGATGATTACTATAACGCCATTTTAAAGTTAACACCTCTCGTGGACTTGGTTCAAGATTTCGGATTTTACATCCGGACGATGGATGTAGGCGGCGGGATTGCCTCGGAAACATCGAAAGCGATGTCTTCAAAGGAGTGGTTTTATTATCATGCTCTCAATCGCCTTCCCAGGAAAACAGATCATTTTCATAGGCCGTCATACAGTGAATATGCTTCAAGTATTCACCATGCAATTCAGGATGTCTTTGACGGGGAGTGGAATCCTGAACTGATCCTGGAACCGGGAAGATGTATTACAAGCAACAGCCAATTACTCCTGGTTGGTGTACACCAGGTGAAGCGGCGGAAAGGCGCAGGAATTTGGATCACAACGGATGGCGGAATTGGAACGGTATGTATGCCGACTTTTAATGAATTTCACAAGATAATTCTCTGTGATAACATTTACCGACCGCCTTCTGAATATGTTACACTTAATGGTCCGGGCTATTTTACGGCCGATGTGGTATATAGAAATATTCTTATGCCCGAATTAAGGGTAGGTGATAAACTCGCAATTATGGACAGCGGCGCATATTTCACTTCCGGGGAATCAAACTTTGGATACCCGCGTCCAGGTGTTGTTGCCGTTAACGAAAAGAGCGTTGAACTAATCCGGAGGAAGGAATCATTTGAAGACTGGATTGGCAGGGATATAACAAACAAAAATGGTAATGGAATTTACCCTTCTTACGCCAAAAAAAACGAATACTTATCGCCTGTTGAAGATAGTAAATCCGGGAATTGACGATAGATTAATATCCTGGATTCTGTTTTAAATTTTTTTCTCCCTCGAAATCAATTTGGGCTTTCGGGATTGGAAAAATCTCGTTTTTCTCTTTTACTCACATTGCGTCAAATAGAATTGACCTCAGATTCTTTTCCTTGTCGATATATTGATTTAATACCTGGTCGGCTATGCCCCAGCGGACAAGGTCAAAAAACCGGTTACCCTTCAAACAAACCCCAGGGGCCGGAATCAAGATTATCTGATCCATGATTGGCGTCATCAGATGTCAGACTGCCGTAGATCCAATTGGATGGAGCTGAGGCCCAGATGCCGTTGTTTGAGCTTCCTTGTCCATCAATCTGAGCATAAGCGCCGATCAGTAAACCATCAAGCCCTTCTTTGTCTTCCAGCATTTTCTCGCTGATGACGCCTAAAGGTTCCCTGGTTAAAAAATCTTCTGTGCAGGAAGGCAAATTACAGTAAAATATGCTTAAAAAAATTAAATGAAGATTTTTCATTTGCTGATATTTTGATGGTTAAAGTTTTCGTTTATTAACTTTACTAATAATAATACCTAATAACCGGTTCGATGTTATAACCACCAGACTTTGCCAATAAGTTCCCTGTTTGATTAAAAAAGGATATTTTTAAATGTAATTATTGATTTTTCCGACCAAAATTTATTAAAAATGAATTTACATTTATTTTTTCAAAACGCATTCACGCGATCGGCGAGGTTTCAATGTTTATTTATCGGACTGATCGTTATTTTTACGAATGGCTCCATAACAGTTGCTCAGCCAAAAGAAGAAGTAATTAATTACCTTAAAAGCATGGGCAACGGTAAATATC
>DATDPY010000031.1:0-3050 GCA_035292565.1 Cyclobacteriaceae bacterium
AAGTTTGTGTG
Source organism: Cyclobacteriaceae bacterium (assembly GCA_035292565.1). GTDB lineage: Bacteria > Bacteroidota > Bacteroidia > Cytophagales > Cyclobacteriaceae > DATDPY01. Next base: position 12 of record DATDPY010000031.1, read on the forward strand.
CAGGATGGTCCCTTCGGCCATGTTGATGGTCCGGCCGATGCGCTTCAATGAATCTCTCCGGCCTGTCCAGGTTCCGATGTAAATGATCTTCGGGTCAGCAATCAGCCACTCCCAGTCGATCTCGCTCAGCCCCGGCCCGGACCTGTCCATGTGATAGGTGAAGTAACCAACCACCACGCCCACATTTGGCTGTATGTCGTGCACATCAGGCACTTTCAACCTCGCGGCATAGGTGCCGAAATGGGTGAGATATTTTGAAATGATCTCCGGTCCCCGTCCGGCGCCGGCCGAATCGGTTGGACCGATTAAAAAAGACAGAACACTGATGCCGGGTTCTGTCGGGGAATCAAAGCCCGATTCCCATTTGTTTTTATCATTTCCGCTCGACGAGCCGTACCTGAAGTTCTTCAGCTTCGGTTTGGTGAAATCTTCGACGAAGGACTTGTGGTATTTGTTTTTGTAGGGTTGGGCATGTGTCGTTATTCCCGCAAGGATTAGTGTGATGAGTAAAAGTGTGTATTTCATATTGAATTTTAGGTTAAAAATTATATTTCAAGTTTCAGGTTTCATGGGTTTCCGTATCTCCTGCGCCTGCGGCTTTCCGCCAGATACAGATTCCTAAAATATCGCCAGCATAATTTAAAAAATCTGTTCCCAGAGTGTAGTGTAATATACAGGGGTGAAGGAACAAAAAAAAACAATTTCTTCCTTGCATAAAAGAGAAAAACTTTAAATCCGGCTCAGGAAATGCTGTTCCCGCCTGCCTTCCGAAATTTAATGAAGACGGGAGGAAGCGTTAAAAAATGATATGGTGAATCATTTTAGCGACGGACCTTCGAATGAATTCGGCAGGGGAGGACTACGGTATTTTTATTATTTTATTTTTTATTAAAAATTTCCCGATAATTTATTGGGTCACGGTGGAATCGCTGCTCATACGCGCAAGGTATCCCGGCAATGCATTGCCTATTAATACCTGATAACAAACTTTACCGTCCACAATCATTGTTGACAGGTGAACAGGTACGCCGATTTCCTTTCCATTTTTATGTTTTGTAGAATATAAAAACCAATTATGTACCCAATGTTCCCCTTTGTCTGTAATTACCATTTCATAAATGGCATCATCCGACATTTTATATTCCATAAGATCTGTAACTCCGGATTTTAACATTTCAATATATCGATCTGGTCCGACTTCACCACCCATCCAGGTATTAAACCAGACCTTGGCTGTGTCGGCGTACATGGTGCGAAGAGATTGCCAATCTCCGGTGAAATAGGCTTCGTTTACCTTTTTTACAAGGTCTATTTCCGGCGATGATGTAAAGTATTGTTTTTGCCCGCATGCGGCGACCAGAAATAAAACGGATAAAAGGAGAATTGGATTTTTCATTTCAAAATGGTTTGGAAGAGGTTAGTTTTCGAAAGATCAATTCGTAATATAGCTGATTAAACCTTGGTATCACGGATTTGATCAATAATTAATATTTTAATCCGGAAGCGGTCAAATCATTCATTCTAAGCAATTTACGGCCTGGCAGGCCCGAAATATCAGTTTGGTAATGAAGGCGGGGAACTTCCGCTGACCCACCCACAGTAACCCGTCCGGGGGAAACGGCATCTTTATTAATTTATAAGAATAATTCCCTTCCCGTTTCCCGCCAATAGCCAACTGCCAACTTCTGCTTGCCAACTTCTGCTTGCCAACCACTTCCAGCTTACCGCCTGCCTCCAATCTCCCTCTTAAAAAACGCCGCCATTTTCCTGTCCGTCCTTTCCTTCAGTTTCCCCGTCCATCCATGACCTCCGCCTTTAACAAGTACAAGTTCATGCCTTACATTTACTTTATCCAGGGAAGCTTCAAGCCGTTTTGCCTGTTCCACCGAAACAAAAGGATCGGCATCACCCTGGAAGATCAACACCGGCGGGTCTTTCTCATCAATATATGGAAGCACGGACATCCTGAGCAATGTGGCCTTATCGGGGTTCGTACTGCCGATGTAGTCGGCCATTACTTCTTTCAGGGACTTATTATAATACTTCATTACTTCCGCCTGTACTTCCGGACTTAGTTCTGCCCTGGGCAGTGTATAATCTGATGCGCTGAAATAACTGACTACTGCCTGAACCCGGCTTGAGAAATCAGGATTGCCGCCATCACCTTCCAGGCTGTCGGCCGGTCCGGTCAAACCCACCATCAGTGCGAGATAGCCGCCTGCCGATTCACCCATCACGCCGATCCTTTCCGGGTCGATGTTCAATATGCCGGCATTCGCCCGCAGGTAACGGACGGCAGCCTTGGCATCCTGTACCTGCGAGGGCCATTTGAAAGCCGGAGCAAACCTGTATTCGACAGTTGCCGCGGCATAACCTGATTTGGCATAGGATTGGATCCAGTGATTCATATCTGTCTTGTTGCCTGCCTGCCAGCCCCCGCCGTGGAAAAACAGGATCACCGGGAATGGGCCTTTCCCTTCTACGGGCCAGGCTATGTCAAGCCTCAGATCTACACCGGCCGCATGTCCGTACACGATTTCCTTTTCGATGCGGATGTCTTTTGCGGACTGGGCTGATAAAGTCGGGGAGATTATGAACAGCAAACAGAGTGTAAAGACACTCGATTTAAAAAATCGGAGGTGCTTCATGTTGACCAGATTGAGTTGGAGCCTTATTTTGGATTCAGTCGCTATATTGAAAACTAAATATCAGGATTTTTTATATGGATTCCTCGCCCGCATTTTCTTTTGTAAGCCTTTGCTCCTGGAAATCCTCCTTTCACGAAAGAAGAGATATTACTCATTAGGGGGGACCCCGCTGTGCCCGTCGTAATGCAATGAAGACGGGGGTCGCCCACTGGCCGTTCCGCACGATCCGTCCGGGGAGGACCGAGCGATTAGGAGGCTGTCTCAAAAGTCGTTCACTTTTAGTTAGTTTGGAATGGAATCGTTAAATCTGAGGTGATCTTAAAAAAAATCTTCATTATAGAATGGAGGGCAAAAAAGTGCCTCTTTCAGGCAACTATTTTTGAGAGATTAT
>DATDPY010000032.1:0-5366 GCA_035292565.1 Cyclobacteriaceae bacterium
CTTAAACAGGTCAAGCGGTTTGTCTCCGGTTAAACCGGCGGCCGGTGCGGCAATCCTTCTGCAGCCAATGGATGTAAGCATTTCCATTTCCACTTGCATCTGTGTGAAACCAGCTTCACCTTCGGCCAGCCATGGGGCAAAGCCGATTGCATTTTCGATCGTAATATTTTTGTCATACAGATGTTTTCTAAGGTCGGATGCCTTATTTCCTGATTCGAGAAAACGTTCAAGGTCCCTTATCCAAATCTCAATGCTGTCGAAACCTGCCATGGAAGCGATATCGACGCACCTTTTCAGATCAAGCGGCTGCTTGCTCACGGTTATGGTATTCAAACAGTATCGAAACCGGGTGTCCCTTTTAACCGTGTTTGAATTTACTTTCTGCGGTATTATTGCGTCGATACCTGATATTCCCAGAATTGATAAAGCCCTTCTTCTTGTGACCATAAGATTGTTCTTTACGTGCCGGAAAATTTTATTAAGCTGTTTATAAATTTTTTTGTAATAATCCGAGGAAAAAATCCTGGTGAGATGACCGTGCCGGATAAATATGATTACCGCCTGGAAAGGTGGGATTAAATTATTATAAAATACCGTCTTAATAAAACAATCCGGAGAATTCTTTGTACCGGAGAGATTTTAGTCAACAATTTTTCAAATAATGAGCTTTGGGCTATTGCGGCAATGTGCGTTTTAGCATAAAAACGGCCAAAATGAGAGAATTACTCACAAATCCACATAGTTATCCACACTCCGGTGTGCATAATTTTTTTCAATAATCAGTTTTATATTTTCAATTCTTTTACTATATATTTAACCCATCAGACCGTCAGGTAAAATTTAATTCCATGCAAATCAAGGACTTCGAACAACTGTCTCCAAAGCGACGTAGGGAGTTCCTGATACATTCCTGTCATTATGTCATGTCATTGAACGTGGCAGACGACCTGATTACTGATCTGTTTTATTATTCGAAAGGAAATTTCTTTGTAGAGGTATATTACAGCGTGCTTTGGGAAAAATTTCTTGAAATGACCGCATTTCAGGGAACCGAACGCGTTATGAGATATTTAAAGGAAGTTGATTTCGGTGACGTTTTGGAGTCGCTGAATACTAGTAAATAATCCAAACAAAAAGGCTGTCTCTGACAGCCTTTTTTGTACCAAAGGGGGGAATCGAACCCCCACCCCCGAAGGGACACGATTTTGAGTCGTGCGCGTCTACCAATTCCGCCACTTTGGCCTTGCCCGTTTTACTCGCCGAAGCTTTAGCGAAGGTGGGCCTTAATCTTATGTCCGCAAATTTGTCCAATCCAACCTTAATTACCAATATACTCCTCAAGCCCATTACTCAGGGCCTGATTAAGATTCATCATGGCCGGTTTCACTCTTGCTTAAAATGAATATGCACCGGGCTGTCATATCCCATCCCCAGCAACTCAGCCGCATTCCCCCTGAATATACCTATTTCAAGAAGGCCAAGGCTGTTGAATAAAACAAAACAATCTCCGTCCTCGACCTGACCGTAGTATTGGCTTATCTCTTCTATGCTTTCCCTGGCAAAGGTGATTGCGTACGGCCTCTGACCCCGAATGTCATCGAAAACTTTTTTTTTGATATCGGTGATCAGGTTTCCGTAATGGTCCACCCTGATTACACTGCCCGAGATCTGCTTTTTGCTTGCCCTGGCCTGCCTGTCGATCAACTGCGTGTATTCTGTGGTACGGATCCCGATATCCTGCAATCCGGTACCGCTCGCAAGCAGGGCGCATGGCCGGGCCAGAATATCCCTGGCAGGAAATGTTGAATTTTCAGCATTGGATGGCCGAGCGATCTCAACGACCATTGAAGGAGTCTTAACTCCGACAAGACTGAATAATCCGTTATCGGCGCCTACAAAAAAATGATCTTCAATTTTAAGCGCAAGGAATCTCGAGGGCGTGCTGCCAAGGGTATCGACAGCCGCCAAATGCACGGTACCTGCGGCAAATTCCCGGAATACCGATTTTAATACGAAGGCGGCGTGAGCAAGATTATGCAAATCAATCTGATGCGAAATATCGATGATCTGAAGGCCCGGATTTACACTCAATATCCTGGCTTTCACCGAGGAAACATAATGGTCTGATTCCCCAAAATCCGACATAAAAGTGATGACCGCCATGGACGCGAAAAAAAATTTGTTTAATTTTGTTTAAACAAATGTAAAAATTTTAATACAATTCCAATCCTTTATCCTAAAGCCATAAACTTTGGTCGAGAAAGTAATAACCCTTGAAAATATTACCCTGGTCGATTTTCTCGGAGTTGAGAACAAAAATATAAATGAACTTTCGGCCCGTTTCCCCACCAGTAAAATAATTTCCAGGGGAAATGAAATCAGGATCCAGGGAGAAACGCGTGATATAATCCGTATCAACGATATCCTGAATTCCCTCCTGAATCATTATCATAAATTCGGCAAGCTTACCCGGGAAAATGTAATTTCATATATCGACAGCGATCACGAGGATGAAATCCTGCAGGAGGACGATGTACTGGTTTACGGCACCAAAGGTTTTGTGATCAAGGCCAAAACTCCCAACCAGAAAAAGCTGGTGGAAGCGGTGAAGAAATCGGACCTTGTTTTTGCCATCGGGCCTGCAGGGACAGGCAAAACCTATATTTCCGTTGCGCTGGCAGTCAGGGCGATGAAGAATAAGGAAATTAAAAAAATCATTATCACCCGGCCGGCTGTTGAAGCGGGTGAAAATCTCGGATTCCTTCCCGGCGATCTCAAGGAAAAAATAGATCCATACCTCCGGCCGGTATACGATGCGCTCGACGACATGATCCCCTTCGAAAAGCTGAAATATTACCAGGAAAACAGGATCATTGAGATCGCTCCCCTCGCTTATATGCGCGGCCGAACCCTGAACGATGCCTTTATCCTTCTTGATGAAGCGCAGAATACCAACGCCATGCAAATCAAGATGTTTCTTACCCGCATGGGCCCTAATTCCAAGGTGATTGTCAATGGCGACCAGTCGCAGGTAGATCTTCCCCGCCACCAGAAATCCGGGCTCATCGAAGCGATCGGCGTCCTGAAAGATGTTAAGGGAATTACATTTGTTGAATTCAATTCAAGGGATGTAATCCGCCATAAGATTGTGAAAGATATCATCGACGCCTACGACAGGTTCCATTCCAAGGAAAGATCCCATGATTGAAATTGCCAGGATAAGTTCAGCCGGCGAGATGGCTATTGCCCATAAGATACGCTTTGAGGTATTTGTTGATGAACAGCGCGTAGCGCCCGAACTCGAACTCGATGAATTCGAAGACATTTCCAACCATTATCTCGCGAAATTCAACGGAACACCTGCAGGCACGGCCAGATGGCGGTTTACTGAAAATGGAGTCAAACTGGAAAGGTTTGCAGTTTCGAAGGAGTTCAGAAACCATGGGATCGGCTCAGCGTTGGTCGAATTCCTTCTGAAGGATATATTTAACCATCTCGAATACGAAAATAAAACAATTTACCTTCATGCCCAGGTCGACGCCATGCGGCTCTATTCCAGGTTCGGATTTCAAAAAACCGGGAATATCTTTGATGAAGCCGGCATCAGGCATTATAAAATGATTCTGGAAGGTTGAAATCAATGTTGACCAATTCAAACTTTTTTATTACCTTATCCTGATTTTTATGTTCAATCATGCTATACTGGCTGCGTTTTCCGTTTATCAGGTTTGTAATATTCTTTATATCGGGGATCCTTCTTTACGATGCGTTTCCCGTAAATAATTCCAGCGTGTACCAGGCGCTTGGGTGCCTTTTTTTATTTTACATAGCCATTCTCATCCTGCTCCGGAAAGACCAGTTCAGGAAATACAATAAACTCCCGGGCATGTTATCCATGACGATCCTGTGCTTATCGGGATATCTTATCTCCGCCAGTCATGATGCCAGAAATCTTGTCGACCACCTGATTAATTACAGGGATACAGTTGATTACTATTCAGGACAGGTCAGGGAAATTATCCTGGAGGATTCGTCCCAATTGAAATTCACCATTAAATGCAGTCTTGTCCGAAAAGAGCACGGTTGGACGAAGCGTCGTGGGAAGATCATCGTGATCATATTCAAAAAGCAGGCCGGGCAACCCGCGCATGTAAAGGCAGGCGACCTGGTGGTTATCCGGGGATCTCCTCAGCGGATTCCGTCGCCGGGAAACCCCCATCAATTCAATTATGCAGAGTTCATGGGAAGGAACAATATATTCTACCAACACCGTGCTGCAATTAATGATGTAGTGGTGCTGAGAAGAAATCACAATTTTCAAACTATGCATTTCTTTCGCGATCTCAGTCAGAGACTGAATCGCATCCTGGCTTCCCATATTCCTGACCGGCAATCCTGGTCGCTGGTATCGGCACTTACCCTGGGCGTTAAGGATCATCTGGGCGAATCAACCATTACCGAATTCTCAAAAGCCGGCATCAGTCATATTCTCGCTGTATCGGGTCTTCATGTGGGAATTCTGTACATGGTCCTGATCATTCTTTTAAGGCCGCTATACGTCAATCCACGAACAGGGCCGGCAGCCTCTGCCGTAATTGTCATGGTCCTGATCTGTTATGCATTTATTACCGGGCTGTCGCCTTCCGTTTTACGTTCGGTGGTGATGTTCTCTTTTATCGAGGCCGGCCGGAGATTACGGCGGAAAGCTGTGAGCTTAAATACATTGGCGGCATCGGCATTTTTCCTGCTATGCATTAACCCGAATTTTATTTACTCCATAGGCTTCCAACTCTCCTACCTGGCTGTTGGAGGCATTCTTATTTTTCATCCCCCGGTTTACCGGCTGATTAATCTTGAAAAAACGATCCCGGATTATATCTGGCAACTCATCAGCGTTTCGATTGCGGCTCAGCTTGCCACCTTTCCGCTCACGCTCTACTACTTCCATAGTTACCCGGTTTATTTTATTTTCGCTAATATCATCGCAATTCCAGCGTCATTCATCCTCCTCATCACCGGATTTACCATTATTGGCCTGAATTTTATCCCCTGGATTGGAAACATGCTTGGAGTGATCGCGACCTGGGTTACCTGGCTCCTTAGCAGGGCCATTCATGGGCTCACACTCTTGCCCTATAGCCAGCTCAATGATATTTACCTTGACCGCTTTATGGTGATTTGCCTGTTCCTGTTTCTCCTGATGTTCGCACTGCTGATCAATGAAAAGAAAATCGGATATCTTTACGGATCCTTCGCTATCTTGCTGGCCTTTTCCATTGCTGTATTCCAGTACAGACAATCGTCCCGTTATCAGGATAAAATCATTTTCTACCAATGGAATACCGGACCCCTGATCGAGCTGGTAC
>DATDPY010000033.1:0-31843 GCA_035292565.1 Cyclobacteriaceae bacterium
TAGTTTGTCCGGTGAAATCTAATTTTTTAACTTTCGTTTGCATAAGTGTAGGAAGATTGTTTTAAATATTAATTGATCCATTCAATTTACAACTTCTTATGCTTATGCTTTTTTTTCTAACATACAAACTGATGGGGAATAATATCTTTTCGCCATGGCAACCTTATTCGTTCAAATCAAGTATGTCGAGAATAAAGGTATATTCCAGGGCTACTTCCTTCAATCTCAGGAATCTTCCTGATGCCCCGCCATGGCCCGCACTCATATTGGTATGAAGATACAGCAGGTTGTTGTCGGTTTTAACGGCCCTGAGCTTTGCTACCCATTTAGCCGGTTCCCAATACTGCACCTGGCTGTCATGCAGACCGGTGGTTACAAGAATGTTGGGGTAATCTTTAGGCTCTACATTATCGTAAGGGGAATAGGAAAGCATATATTCATATTGCTCAGGGATATTCGGGTTACCCCATTCAAGCCATTCAAATGTAGTCAGGGGGATGCTTTCATCGAGCATGGTTGTGACCACATCCACAAAAGGAACATTGGCTATTATTCCTTTATAAAGTTCCGGAGCCATGTTCGTTACAGCTCCCATGAGCAGTCCCCCCGCGCTTCCTCCCTTGGCAAATAATTTCGCCCGATCTACCAGCTGCGAATCGAGAAGAAATTGCGAACAATCTATAAAATCAGTGAAGGTATTCTTTTTCATCATCATTTTCCCGTCTTCGTACCATTGCCCGCCCATTTCCTGGCCTCCCCTGACATGCGCTAATGCGTATACAAAACCCCGGTCGAGCAGACTCACCAGGTTTGAGTTGAAATACGGATAGGAAGAGCTGCCGTATGATCCATATCCATAAATCAATCCCGGATTTGAACCGTCTCTTTTAAATAAGTCGGCGCGATAAACGATCGACATGGGAATTCTGGCGCCATCCCGGGCCGTGACCATATATCGTTCAGAGCGGTAATCCGATGGTCTGAACCCACCCAATATTTCCTGCTGTTTTAACAGGCTTCTTGTATGATCGGCCATATGATAATCAAATACCGATACCGGCGAAGTCAGAGACTGATAATTATATCGCAACGAATCCGTTTCAGGGTCAGGATTCTGGTCGAGGTAGACGACATAGGCCGGTTCCGCAAATGCAATCGATGATTCAAGCTTGTCATCCCAGCGGATCGTGCGGATCCTGGCGAGGCCTTCCTTCTCTTCCTGCACAACAAGATAATTCTTAAACAATTCATTTCCTTTCAATAAAATACTGTCCCTGTGGGGCACGATATCTTTCCAGTTTTCCTTTCCGGGATTGTTTTCCGGGGCTTCAGCCAACCTGTAATTTTTCGCATCAAGATTTGTATAGATGAAAAATCTATCCCTGAAATGTTCGGCATAATATTCAACATTTTCCTGCACGGGTTCGATCAGCCGGAGAGAAATATTACCGGGGTTGTCAGCAGAAAAATACCGGGTCTCGGAAGCATCGGTCCGGCCGGAGGTTATAAATACTAATTTTTTCGATCTCGATTTGAATATCCAGGTATCGAGCGTCGAATCCATTTCCGTGTAAATAATATCATCCTGTTCCGAATCTACTCCAATCTTATGACGGAAAACCCTGTCGCTGCGCAGGGTTTCAGGATCCTGGCGAGTATAAAAAATGGTTTTATTATCATTTGCCCATACGATTTCGCCGGTGACAGCCGGAATGTGATCGGGAAGCATTTTTCCCGAAACAAGGTCCTTGAAATAAATCGTATAAAACCTCCTCCCGATTGTATCCATCACCAGGCAGGCGATATCATGACTTGGGCTTATTTCAGTAAAAAAGCTGAAAAATCTTTTGCCCTTTCCCAACTGGTTGCCGTCGGCCAGGATCTCTTCCGGGGCGTCAAGGGTTAGATGTTTCCTGCAGTATATCGGGTAGTCATATCCTTCCAGGTAACGTGTGTAATAATAATAATTGTCAATTTTAATGGGTACCGAATTATCCCTTTCCTTGATCCGTCCCTTCATTTCTTCATAAAGTTTATCCTGCATATACCAGGCATGGGCCAACATGGTATCGAGATAATCATTTTCGGCTTTCAGGTAATCCAGAACGGAAGTATCCTCACGCTGGTTTAGCCAGAAGTAATCATCAACTCTTGTATCCCCGTGAATGGTCAGGCTTACGGGTCTTTTCTCCGCAGCCGGAGGCATCACATCCGGATACTTAACCTCACCCGGCTTGCAGGCCAGCCCGGGTATTAGAATGATGAGTAATATACTTTTTTTGAGCATGGTTCTCCTGAATGAAATTTTTGCGCCCTGAAAATAACGGAAATTAAAAATATAGGGAAATATTGTCTAAAATTTGTACTCCGCCTGGACCAGTAATTCAGTCCGGCGGTTCATATTTATCTTTTCAAGGCCTGTGCCGGTTTCGTCCGCCCCGGGGTATACGGTTCCTCCAGCCTTGATCCAGCAATGAAAGTGCCTCGATATTTTAGAATTCAGCAATATATAAGCCCGGAAGCCACGGCCACTAAACTGAGATACCTGGAAATCATAAAGAGCCCCCTTTTCAAAAATATATTGTCGGTTTGCATGATCATCAGCATTGAACCATGTGATCCTTCCATGTATACTTAAATCCCCGGCCTTCCACCCTGCTTCCTGGTATATTGCCATTCCCCCTGTTGATGCGCCATTGAAACTGAAATTACTATACTGGAACCTCGACCGGAATTGCCATGCATTCCCAACCCAGGAAAACTGAAACCGGTACTGACTTCGTATCCCGATTCCAATTGAATCGATCCCACCCGTGCTGACGCTGATGCGTTCTCCGGAAATTTTCCTGAGAAATTGAAAGTAGAATTCAATGGCCCGGGTTGGGTTGGCCTGAAACCTGGCAAATTGTTCTGCTCCTTGTGTCGGGCTTTTTAAATTATACCTTAGCCAGGAAATATTGTAGACATCGGAATATACCTGGAACACCAGGCTTTTATATGGCAAAATCTTAAGTCCCCAGTAAATACCTGATTCTCCGCCTCCCGTTCCGGTCTCCCGGAAAGGGTTTCCATACATCGAATAAAACCTTCGACTGAAATGCCTGAGATGCAACGACGTTTCAATATTTTTCGACAGGTTCCCGATAATTCCCTGTGCAAAGCCAATGCCTCCGGGAAATGCATAAGCAAACTCACTAAAAATGTTGATCTTGCGGTGATAATAATTATAATCGATGCCGGCTGCAAAATATTCCCTGCCTGAAAAATCAAACTGGTTATAATAGGTCGGTTTTTCCCTGTACATTTTGTCGAAATGAGTATAGATGCAGGCAGTTCCAACTGAGAAGTTTTGTTTTTTATTACGAATCCTTGTAAAGCATCCCGACGTTAGCTCCTGCGAATTCATTCGATTATTAATTTCTCTGCGCGTCCTGTGCAATCCTGTTGTAATGAATCCCCTGATCACATCGATCCTTTCGTCATTGACATCCAAAGTCTCTATGCGGGAATCCGGTTTTTTTAATGAAATTAATCCGCCAAAACTGAATTTTCCAAGCTGGAATTCTGCCGCACCCCCTCTGAAAAATCCCGATTCCCCCGTACCGCTATATGGCCTCAATCCATTCGTTTTATTCCTGACCGTTGCTATGGTTTCGCTGGTTTTACCCAGGTAAAAACTATTTCCCAATACCAAGCCCTGGCCGTGAGATATTTTATAATCGCCAAGCATAAAATTTTTAAGTTTTCCGCGGTTGAAGAGTGCAAAATGACCGCTATAATGATCCGCTCCGAAAAAATCCATGGAAGGGGACCAGATCAGAGGTTCGCCTTTATCTTTTTCAGCCGTAAATCCTGCCGACATTTCGGAAGGAGCGTTCAGCTTCAGTCGTACCAGAATTTGATCAGGATTCCCCAGGTAACCCTCCCGGCCCATGACTTGCCTGTTATATCCTTCCGGCTTTTCGAATTGACGCGAAAATCTGATCAGCAGGGATTTGTCGCTGGAACCGAATATGGATTTTATGCCACGAGTTTTGTCTGTATGGATAATTCCGGTGGTTAAGAAGGGGATTAATAATCCCGCCGAATAGTCATTGAAACCATTTACATAATAGACCTCGCTGGTCGAAAGAAAATTCCCGTATCTGGTCCTGTAAGCTATCAGGCTGTCGACCTGCGGCTGGGACAAGAAGAAAAACACATTAAAATCTTCCTTTTCAGCCCGGTTTATATTTACAGGATTATTTAAAAGAAAAGTAAAATTCTCCTGGATCTCTTCAACCCGGGAATCATCTTCGAGAACGGATAACACTGACTCGATGATATCTTCATATTCATGTCCGTGCAAGTCCTCATTCTGGGCGGAGAGTATCCCCGGGAAAATGATGATGATACCGATTAAAGAAATTGTTTTCATTCTTCAACTTTGATCAGGTAGCAGATTGTAACTTCATGGCTCATACCCAAATGAGCCTGGGTTGCCAGTGCATAATCGATTTTGAACCGCAATGGCCTGATACCCAATCCGAAGAAATTTCTGGCCGGATCCAGATTAATGCCCGTACGAAGGAATAATCTGTCCCTTATTGAAAATTCGATACCGGCCCTTGCTTCGGTAAACCCATCATGCCGTTTTTCCACTTCCACGTTAAGCATCACCTCATCCCCGGGCCGGTACGACACACCTAAGCCCATGTTCACCGGGAATTTTTCTCCGCTAATTCTGGAAGATCTTGTTTGGCTGATATTCTGAATATAAGCGCCGACATGGAATTCCTTAAACAATTCCACCAATCCGCCGGCATCGAAATAAAATATTCCCCTGCTGCCGAAATTTTCAATCATGAGTTGGTGGAAGTTAATTTGCAAACCAAGGCAGGCAAATCCGATCTTGTGGCCCAGACCAAGTCCTGCCCGGGATTCGTTAAAGCGGTCGTCCCCAAAACGGAAAAAATTTAATGTCCCGGAAAATTTCCCAAGGGGCCAGACAGTAACAGCGGCTATCTTTCCCAGCCCTTCAATGGCATAAATACTCCGGTATGAAACTGCCGCCGCCTGCTTAAGTTCCTGGGCTCCGAGTGACCCGATATTATTATAGGCCGACCATTCGTCAGAAACTGCAGCATTGGCAAATCCCATCGACATTGCCCGGCCTCCCATCCTGAAATCCACAGATTGGCAGGGGCTGCCGATAGAATAAAATAAACACAGGATTGCGCTGGTTGAATAACGCATTGAATCCGCCGGTTGAATGATACAAGTTCAAAAAAACGCCGGTAAATTACAAATATTTGAAGTCAAATTTCATCGTTCCTTGTAACCTCATCAGCCTGCAGTTGTTTCTCGTAAAGCTCGCGGTATACACCCTTCAATAACATCAACGATTCATGATCTCCCCGCTCAATGATCTTCCCTTCATCCAATACAATGATTTGATCCGCCAGCTTAGCCGAGGACACTCTATGGGAAATAATAATATTGGTCTTTCCGATCAGCACTCGCTTTAAATTATTGAGGATAGTATTTTCAGTATGGGTATCTACTGCCGAAAGACAATCATCGAGGATAAGGATCCTGGGGTCTTTCACCAGCGCCCTTGCTATGGATAATCGCTGTTTTTGACCGCCGGATAAGGTAATTCCCCTTTCCCCGATAACAGTTTCGAATTTATCAGGCAGGTGTTGAATATTTTCGTACAAGTCGGCATCTTCAGCAGCCTTAAATATCCTGTGCTCTTCCGCCTCATGATTACCGAAGGCGATGTTTCGTCTGATCGTATCGGAAAAAAGAAACACGTCCTGGGGAACGTAACCGATTTGATCGCGTATAAATCCAGGATGATAATCCCTGATATCCGCATTATCGATAAGGATGCAGCCCTTCCCAACGTCATACATCCTGTTGAGAAGGTTGGCAATTGTGCTTTTCCCCGATCCTGTTGTGCCAATGATGGCCAGGGTGTCGCCTGCATTTACGGTAAACGATACATTATCCAGGGCAGTAACGCCCGTATCAGGATAGGTGAAGGTCACATTCCGGAAATCGATTGTCCCGGTAACTTCTTTCCTGACATTTTTGCCGCTGATAATCTCTGTCCTGGTTTCCATGAGTTCATTGATCCTTTTCTGCGATGCGGCCGCACGCTGGATTATGCTGGTTATCCAACCCAGGGAAGTCACCGGCCATGTCAACATATTGATGTATATGATGAATTCCGCGATATTGCCAAAACTCAGGGTGCCACGGATCACTTCGGAGCCCCCTGCATAAATCGTAAGAATCGTGCTTAATCCAATCAGCGAAAGGATGAGGGGGAAAAAAAGGGCATTCACCCTTGTGAGGCGCAGCGATTTGAGTTTATAAGTATTGCTGAGGCTGCCAAAATAGGAGGCGCTGTTATCTTCCCGGGCGAAAGATTTGATTACCCGGATACCGGAAAAGGATTCCTGGACATAGGTTGAAAGGATCGACAGGTTTTCCTGGATCTCTTCAGACCTCTTTTCAATAAGGTTATTTACAAAATATATGCTCAGCGACAACAAAGGCAGGGGCAGCAAGGCATAAAAAGTCAGCCTTACATTAATTGATATCATTACCGGGATTACCATAATAAAAAGGGTAATCATGTTCAGGCCATACATAACGGCCGGTCCGATATACATGCGCACCCGTCCGACATCTTCGGATATCCTGGCCATCAGGTCGCCTGTATTTCTCCGTTTGTAAAACGATAAAGGCAATGTCTGGTAATGCCGGTAAATATCATTCTTCATATCATATTCGATGTGGCGCGACATTACAATTAAGGTTTGCCTGACTAAAAAAAGGAACAATCCCCTGAGCAGGGCAACAGCCAGGATCATGATCCCATAAAATGCGATGCTGTTCCGGATAATTCCTTCATATTGTTCCTGCCCCCCTGTTTTATCAAAAATTCTGAAAACTTTTACATTGTCGATTACCAGATCGACGGCCTGGCGGACGAGCGGTGCAGAGGCGATTTGAAAAAAATTGGAGATCAGGACAAAAACCAGGCCGAGCAGGAGCAGATGGCTGTATTTCTTAAAGTAATGGTTAAGACGGGATAATTCTTTCACAATTGAATTATGACCAAAAATCGACTACTTTTGTTCAACTCCGGGACCTTGGCCAGCCGGGGTTTCAAAATTATCAAACTTTTAAGGTAAAAGGTCAATGATCGACATAAAAGAACGACCACTGGTAAAAGACCCTTCGGTATTTGTTCAGATATCCGCCCTCGGGCACGAACAGGTTGTTTATTGCTATGATGAACATACGGGCTTAAAGGCCATCATTGCTATTCATAATACGGTTTTAGGCCCCGCCCTTGGAGGGACCCGGATGTGGAATTACAGGAGCGAGGAAGAAGCATTAAAAGATGCACTCAGGCTTTCGCGTGGCATGACATTTAAGGCGGCCATTTCAGGACTAAATCTCGGTGGTGGAAAAGCTGTGATCATCGGGGACGCGCCTACGATAAAGACTGAAGCCCTGCTTCGAAGATTCGGAAGGTTTATACAAAGCCTGAGCGGGAAATACGTTACCGCGGAAGATGTGAACATGAGTCCCGAAGATATGGAGTATATATCGATGGAAACTCAATATGTTACCGGTTTATCTGAAAGATTGGGAGGGTCGGGAGACCCATCGCCTTTCACCGCTTACGGAGTATTCATGGGGATGAAAGCTTGTGCCAGGGAAGCATACGGCAGCGACAGCCTCACCGGCAAGATCATTGCCGTTCAGGGCGCCGGCCATGTCGGTTATAACCTGGTGAAACACCTCCATGAGGAAGGGGCCAGGATCATCGTTTCGGATATTTATGAGGAAAAGATTAAAAATATTGTCAGGGACTTCAAAGTTGAGATAGTGGATGAAAAATCGATTTATGACATTAACTGCGAGATATACGCTCCCTGTGCCCTGGGAGCGGTGATCAATGATGATACGATTAACCACATTCGTTGCGACATTATAGCAGGTGCGGCAAATAACCAGTTGGAAAATGAAGAAAAGCATGGAAAGATGCTTATGGAGAAAGGAATATTATATGCACCGGACTTTCTCATAAATTCCGGCGGACTGATCAATGTAGGCATCGATTACCTGGGAAATTACAGCCGGGAACGCGTTTTTAAAAAGGTGGAAAAAATTTATCAGACAGTCCTCGATATACTTCATAAAACCAAGAATGAAAAGATGCCTTCCCAGGAAGCGGCCATCAGGATTGCCATGAACAGGATAAATGATATCGGGAAAGTAAAGGCTTATTTATAAAACTATCGCAGGAACGGCCTGCGCATATAACTAAATGTTGAACCGAAGGATACTTAGGGTGAAGGCCATGCAGGGGTTGTATGCCTATTATAACAGCATTGACGCCAATTTCAACCTGGCTATCGACCGGATTAATGATACTTTCGACACCCAGTTGTTGAACGATCATTCCCTCGATAAAAAGGAAATCCATAAGAAAAAGAATCTGTCAGTTGAACTTTTCCGGAATGCCGTGAAAAATGGTAAAGTCGACGGCAAAATTGAAGAATCGGATGAGCCCACCCGCACCGCGCTGAATTTTTTCGATCAGTTTGTGGATTCCTGTAAAAAAGATTTAACCTACTTCCGGAAGAATATGCTGAGTGAGGCCGAAAAGATTTATGACCTGTATATTTTATTACTGATCCTTCCCGTTGAGTTATCTGCGATAGAGAATGAGGAAGCGGGGATCAGGGTGGATTTAAAGACCAGGCAATCAAAAAAAATCCCGGTTGAATCGGGGATCCTTGAGCGCAACAGGATCATATCAAGAATCGCCCGCGACAAGGAGATTATCGATTATTGTTCTAAAAAGAAAATCACCTGGAAAAAGCATGAGGATATTACCAGCGATTTTTATAAAAAGATATTGAAAAAAAACCAGGAATTTCTCAGCCACAGGGGGGCTGTGGCCGGAAACCTGGAAACCGACCGTGAATTTTGCCTGCTTCTTTATAAGGAGCTTTTATTTAAAAACCCCAGTTTCAACGATTTCATGGAATCGATGGATATCAATTGGGCAGACGATGCTGAAGTGCTGAAAAGTATGGTTACTAAAACCATCAAGAACCTGAAGGATAATGCCGATGAAATCGAGTTCTCGACCTTATCAAAAAATTGGCCTGACGACAGGGAATTCTTCAGGGAAATTTTCAATATTACCATAAAAAATGACAGGGAATATGATGAGATTATAGCCAAAAAGTCAACCAATTGGGACATATCCAGGATTGCCCTCACCGACCGGATAATCCTGAAGATGGCCATCGGGGAAATGATCAATTTCCCCGGAATTCCTGTGAAAGTGACCATTAATGAGTATATTGAACTCTCAAAAAATTTCAGCACGCCCAAGAGCAAGAAATTTGTAAACGGCATCCTGGATGTCGTATCCATGGAATTGCTTGACAAAGGCGTAATAAAAAAAAGCGGAAGAGGATTAATCGACAATCAATAAACCAGATTCAACATGAGCAATTCATCCAAAACTATATTTTCCTTTTTGCTGGGTGCGTCAGCCGGCATATTGGTTGGGATCCTGTATGCACCCGACAAAGGAGTGAATACCAGGGAAAAATTATCGTTTCTGCTCGAGAAATACAGGAAACAGCTTACCGATCTGATCGAACAGCTCGTTAATACAAAAAATATACCCTCTTCCAAGGCGAAAACCGAAGGCGAAAAAGTGATCAAGGACGCCAGGGAAAAAGCGGAAAAATTATTACAGGATGTCGATAACCTGATCGGACAGATTAAAAACAAAACAAACTAACAACACCATTGATCATGAAATATTCAGCAATCCTTTTAACCTCGCTGGTACTGGCAGGCTGCGGTGATAAAGCCCTTGAAAGAAGGATAACAGCTTTGGAAAGAAGAGTGGCCGAATTGGAACAGCAAGGCAGCCCGCAGGCCGTCAAAACCTCGGTGAACACTCCATCCGTCGTCAGCGATAATACTGGCAGCAGTCAGGGAACCACCGTTAACAAGCCGTCGTTCCGGTTCGAACATTCCGAATTTGATTTTGGTACAATTAATGAAGGTGAAATTGTGGAACATTTATTTCGCTTTACGAATGTTGGGACTGCTCCGCTGGTGATCAAAAAGGCGTCGGCATCCTGCGGTTGTACTGTACCCAGTTCACCGAAAGATCCGATTCAGCCGGGTGAATCATCTGAAATTAAGGTAAGGTTTGATTCGAGCAATAAACCCAACCAGCAGGTTAAAACGATCACCATCGAAGCGAATACCGACCCGGTATTGACGAAATTACAAATCAAGGGATTTGTTATTCCGAAAAACCAATCGAATCCAGGAAACTAGTTATCATAAAAAAAAATAAAATTTCTGAACGAACAACTATTTATGAATGCATTCATTCTTTTACAGCAATCGGGTGGTCCATCCATGTATGGGAACATCATATTAATTCTTGGTATTATCGTTATTTTCTATTTTTTCATGATCCGTCCTCAACAACGGAGGCAGAAGGAACAAAAAAAATTCATTGATGAAGTAAAACGCGGCGATTATGTAGTTACTATCGGGGGTATACATGGCCGGATATTCGCGATAGAAGGAGACACCATCGTACTGGAAGTTGAAAAGGGAGGAAAACTAAGGATTGATAAAACGGCCATATCCCTGGAATCTACGAAAAGGGTAAAAGACAAGGTGCCACCACAATCCTGATCGGTTTGTATTGAAAGTCATCACAAATATTTTCAGATGGATCATCCAGGTTCTCGCCCCTCCAAAGCGGGATCTTAAAGTGGTCCTTCTCTGCATCTTGGGCGGGACTATGATCTGGGTGCTTAATGCCCTGAATAAAAATTATACTGCAGTTATCAAATGCCCTGTCCGGTACGAATACGACCAGGACAGCATTATCATCGTGTCGCCGCCGCCGGATAAGATCGATCTAAACGTCAGCGCGGGCGGCTGGAACATGCTGCGCCGGACCTTGTTCTTTTCCCGCTTTCCGGCCACACTCAGAGTATCAAACCCCGTGGGCAATCACTATTTGTTGGGAACATCCCTGGCTCCACTCCTCTCAGAACAACTGGTGGATCTTCGTATCAATAATGTCGAGACCGATACGCTGTTCTTTGATATTCAGTCCATGAAGCAGAAAGTGCTCATCGGCAAGGTCGACAGGGAGAGGATAAACCTTAAAGAAAATTATCGAATTGTCGGCCCAATCAATATCAACCCCGGGGAATTCACTGTAACCGGCCCCGATAAACTGATTAATGCATTGCCGGAATATTTCGAGATCCTGATTGACCGGGATGAGATCGACAGGCCATTTAACAGGGAGATCAAGCTCGACCTGTTGCTATCGGATCATGCCAGTTTCGATCCCGAAGAAATCCGGATCAGCTTTAATGTTGAATTATTCCTTGAAAAGGAATTCTTGATCCCCATCATCCCCGTTAATTTTCCGGATGATTCTTCGGTATATATCGCAGAACCTCGGATGAGGGTGATATTCCAGGTCAGTGAAAGCCTGTCGGATTCGGTGAATGCCGGCCAGTTCAGGATCACGGCAAATTACAGGAATTTTAAAAGAAGGGATTTGGTTGTACCTATCGAGGTTGAATCGATTCCTAATTTCGTCGTAGATTTCAGGCCTGATACGACCGCTGTGAAGGTACACTATGGCAAAGTCAGAAATCCTTCTTAAGGTCGGGGTAACCGGAGGAATAGGCGCCGGGAAAAGCATAGTATGCGGCATCTTCTCAACCCTTGGCGTCCCTGTTTACAATGCCGATCAACACGCAAAATTCCTCATGGAAAATGATCCGGCGATCATAAGCCAGATCAGGAAAAATTTTTCAGATGAATCCTATGCCAATGGCAGGCTGAACAACAGATTCCTGTCGGCCATCGTATTCAACAATAAGGATAACCTGGCTCACCTTAACCAGATTGTTCACCCCAGGGTAAGGGTTGACTTTGGTGAATGGCTTGAGTTACACAAGGGACGACGGTATATCATCAAGGAAGCGGCCTTGCTTTTTGAAAGTAAAAGTTTTAAGGAGTTGGATAAGACAATATTGGTCGTAAGCCCCCTGGAAACCAGGATCAGGAGGGTCATCCTTCGCGACCAGCACAGAAACCGGCAGGAAATTGAGAAGATCATCGAAAACCAGATGCCGGATAATGAGAAGACGCAACTTGCCGACTTTGTAATTCAAAATGACGATTCCCACATGATCATCCCCCAGGTATTGAAAATAAACGAGGAGATCCTGTCACAATAGTTACATTTAATGTCCCTTATCCGGTAGTGGCTAAGGCTTACGTTCGACCGTGAACAATATAATGGTAGAAGATTTTCCCCGGAGATTGATCTCACCGAGTTTTTTGGAGTTGAATATACCCGTTGCCGGGATTTTATCCGCGAGATCCCGGGATATGAGAAGGTTTACCTTGTATGAATTACATTGACCTTCGATCCTGCTTGTGGTATTCAATACATCACCCGTATATATGATTTCCTTTTTCACGGTGCCGATCACACCGGTAGATACTTTTCCATAATGCATCCCTGCCTTGAATTCCGGTACAACATTATATCTTTCGGTATACCTTGATGCAAGCCCATGGATCGTATCCTGGATATCGAAAAAGCACTTGAGGCAATTCGCATCTCTTACCCCTTCGGTGAACGGCCAGGAAACCACAACCTCGTCTCCGACGTATTGATAAATTTCTCCATTGTTCTTTTCAATAGGTTTTGCTATATCATTAAAGAAATCATTCAACAGCTCAAAATATTTCAGGTGTCCAAGTTCTTCAGCAATAGATGTTGACGACCTTAAATCAAGGAACATAAATATCCTGACCACTTCCGAAAGCCCCACATCAAATTCAGAATTTTTCCTGATCCCTCTCACGGCCTGGGCTTCGGCGAATTCTGGGCTTTTCTTAAACGCAGAAATCACCGTGCTTACCAGTTTTGCATTGTCCCATGGCTTCACGATAAAATCAGTTGCCCCTTCTTTGATGGCTTTGATGGCCAGGTCGATATCGCCGTATGCGGTCATCATAACAACCCTGATTAACGGGAAACTTGTACTGATGGCTTTCAACAGGTCAAACCCCTCCTTACCCGTCGTAACTCCTGACGTATAATTCATGTCAAGGAGCACCACATCGAAGGCATTGTTGTTCAGCAGCGTCAGGGCATCGCCCGGGGAACTGGCTGTATCAATATATGCAAAATGGCGTTTTAGCAGGAATTTAGCGGCCAATAAAACATCCTCATCATCGTCAACAAGAAGTATATTCCCCTTTTCAACCGTCATAAATACATTCAGATAAATCGAAATAAAGTTAGCATAATCGGCCAGAATTAATCCCTTTTTATAATTTTTTTTTGTCAATTCCCACGACAACATTCTTAAAGTATCTTCTCCTCGATGGATCAGACTGCCGGGAATAAATTATTTCAGGAATGAAGTTAAAAGCATTCCCTTTAGGATATTTTTGCTTAAACAAGTCCATGGTCATGGAAGCAACCTTAAATTATATCAGGTTTTTACAGGCTTGCATAACCCCTGTCGCGCTAATTTCGGGAATCGGGCTGCTGCTTCTCACGATCACGAACCGGTTTGGGAGAACCATTGACCGGACCCGGTTCCTTGTTGCCGAATTGGATTCCGGCAGGACACTGAAAAGGGAAGTGAAGATCAACGAAATACGGATCCTTAACAAACGATGTAAATTCCTCCGGTCATCCATAGCGGCAATGGTTATCAGCATCATTTCCAGCAGCCTGATCATCCCCCTGCTATTTATGATGATCCTGTTCGATTATCCGCTGAAATTGTTCGGATATATTTTCTTCGTTCTTTCTGTCATATCAGTTTTTGTTTCCTGTATTTATTTTTTTCTCGATGTCGTTTTATCTCTGAAAGCCCTTCACCTTGAGGCCCGGGATTATCTTTAAATTCTGATCAAGTGGATGTTGTCCTCTATATTTCCGGAAGTATATTGACCCTGGTCGGACTTCTGGGATGTATCATCCCCGGATTGCCGGGTCCTCCCTTGAATTTCCTTGCCTTGCTATGCCTTCAATTCAGCACAGCCAGGCCTTTCGACAGCCGGTTCATGTATCTGTGGGCCGCCATTACAGTGATCGTTACGGTATTGGATTACGTTGTACCTGTAATCGGTACAAAAAAATTCGGAGGCAGCGGCTATGGGACGGCGGGGAGTTTTATTGGAATGATTGCCGGCATTTTTATTTTCCCTCCCTGGGGAATTATCATCGGTCCGTTTTTAGGAGCCTTCATCGGTGAAATAATCAGCGGGAAAGACAGCCGCAAGGCCTTAGTCGCCGGCTTCGGCTCTTTCATTGGCTTTGTGTTCGGCACCATCCTGAAATTAATCACTGCGGGCGTGATGACCTGGTATTTTTTTTATGAAATGTTCGCTTCCTTTTAGAGAAGTCCGGAAAATCGTCCTTCAATGGCGCTCGCCATCCGGATCTGACATCATGTATGTTTGGGTCGGAAATGTTGAAGGGTGGTAGACCGGGCTCGAACCGGCGGCCTCCAGAGCCACAATCTGGCGCTCTAACCAACTGAGCTACAACCACCAAATGGATTGCAAAAATAACCTTGCAGTCCTTAATAACAAAACATGGTTTAATTTATCTGGCAAACTCAAGCCTCATCCCCGCATTGAATCCGCTGAACTTTCCGCCGGAAAATACCAGGCGCCCGGAAACGATGGTATGGATTACACTCGCATTAAATCGTTGACCTTCAAACGGGGACCAGCCGCATTTGTATAAAATATTTTCCTTCGATACGGTCCAGGGTTTCTCCAGGTTAACAATAGCCAGATCCGCAAAGTTCCCTTCCCTGATAAATCCCCTCCTGTCAATGCAGTAAAGGGTGGCCGGGTTGTGGCACATTTTTTCCACGATTTTTTCCAGTGATATTTTCCCCTCTCGGTGGAATTCCATCATAACAGGAAGTGAATGCTGAACCAGGGGGCCTCCTGAAGGGGCTTGTAAATAAGACTTGTTCTTCTCTTCCAGGGTATGCGGGGCATGATCGGTTGCAATGAGGTCGATGCGTCCGTCGACCAGCGCTTCGAAAAGTCCTTCACGGTCGGCAGGGGTTTTTATTGCGGGATTCCATTTGATCAGGTTTCCTTTGCCGGCATAGTCACTGTCGTCGAACCAAAGATGGTGAATACAAACTTCACAGGTGATTTTTTTGGCACCAATACCGGTACTCTTGCTGAATAGTGATAATTCCCTTGCCGTTGACAGATGCAAAATATGGAGCTGCGCATTATGTTTTTTTGCCAGATTTACAGCGAAGGAAGATGAGAGAAAACAGGCATTATCATCGCGGATCACAGGATGCATTTTTACCGGTATATTTTCGCCGTATTTTTTTATTGCCGATTCCGTATTATTTCTGATCGTCGGTTCATGTTCACAGTGTGCGGCAATAATGGTTGGAGATCCGGCGAACAATTTTTCAAGGATTTCAGGATCTTCAACAAGCATGTTCCCCGTAGAAGCTCCCAGGAAAACTTTGATGCCGCAAACATTTACAGGATTGGTCTTGAAAACTTCATCAAGGTTATTGTTGGCGACTCCCATGAAAAATGAATAATTAGCCCACGACCGGTTTGCCGCAATCCTGTATTTTTCTTCAAGCAAGTCCTGCGTTAGGGTCTGGGGTTTCGTGTTCGGCATATCCATGTATGAGGTAACCCCGCCGGCAACGGCGGCCAAGGATTCCGTATAAATATCACCCTTATTCGTAAGCCCGGGTTCCCTGAAATGCACCTGGTCGTCGATGATCCCCGGCATAACAATATTTCCTCCGGCTTCCAGGACGAATGCCGCAGGATCGGATATATCACGATCGATCCGCCGAATGTATGGCGGTTCAATGAGGATATCCTTTTCTTCCCGTTTGTCTTCGTTAATGATTACACAATTCTTGATCAGTATCCGTGGCCCCATTATTTGTAAAGAATCGTAATTTTGTTAAAGATAAACGATTGTAAAATAAGTTAACTATGACCGACGGGGGATTTCAGGAATTCAGGTTCAACAAACAAGTCCTGACCGCCATATACGAGGCAGGCTATATTACACCCACGCCGGTTCAGAAAAAAGTGATACCCAGGGCGATGGCAGGGCAGGACCTTATCGGCATTGCACCTACCGGAACCGGTAAAACTGCCGCGTACCTGCTGCCCGTAATCATGAAGCTGCTTTATCCACAGGGAAATGCCCCGCGTACGCTGATCTTGCTGCCAACCAGGGAACTTGCTATTCAGGTGGGGAAAGAAGCCGCCCGGTTTGCCAGTCATACCGGGCTTCGTTCCTGCGCTGTATATGGCGGAACCGGAATGAAAAACCAGCTTGAAATGATAAACAATGGTGTGGATATTCTTGTCGCTACTCCGGGCAGGTTCATGGATATTTACCGGACCGGGAAATTAACCACAAAGTTATTGAGCACCCTGGTGATTGATGAAGCCGACCGGATGATGGATATGGGTTTTATGCGCCAGCTTCGAAGTATTCTTGAAGTGATCCCTTCAAAAAAACGCCAGAACCTGTTATTCTCCGCTACATTCCCCCGAAAGGTGGAGGAACTTTCATCGGAGTTCCTGGAATATCCGGTGAAGATCGAGATTGCCCCGCAAGCCACGACAGCCGATACCATTTTACAACATGCTTACAGGGTTCCTAATTTTAAAACAAAAATCAATTTACTGGAGTATCTTTTATCAGAAAATCCGGCCGATTTCACCCGGGTGATCGTTTTCACAAAAACCAGGCTGGCAGCAAATAATATTTTCAAATTCATAAAAAGAAAAATCGATCCCGGTGCGGTGGTAATCCACGCCAACAAAGATCAGAATGCGCGGATCAATGCGATAGGATCATTCAGCGAAGGAAAAGCGAGGATTCTTGTTACAACCGATGTTACAGCCAGGGGGATCGATATAACACGGGTTAGTCATGTGATTAACTTCAATGTTCCTGTCAATTACGAAGATTACGTCCACCGGATTGGCAGGACGGGGCGTGCATATCTCCAGGGCAATTCCATAACATTTGTGAACCCTTCCGATGAATATCATATGGAAGAAGTGCAGAAGCTTACAAGAAAAAAAGTGGTCTGGCTGGACTTGCCTTCCGGGATTGAGATCGCCCCAACGGGCTTTGAAGAAAAACAGGAACAAGCCAGGGAGATTGACCGGATTAAAAGAAAACTTGACCCGGAATTCAAAGGTGCGTTCCAGGATAAAAAAAGCCGCCGGTAACCTCACACCCATATGAATGATCCCGCCAGAAATAAGTAGCAGGATGATACCGGATTATCTCAGTCTTTTTCAAGCCGGTCTTCCGAGTTTGACACTTCCCACACCGTATGAAAGATCAGTTTCACTATTGCGGCCATTTTATCATAATCGATTTTATCGGCTGTATCGGCGGGAGTGTGGTAATCCTTGTGAACCCCGGTAAAATAAAAGATGACGGGAATATTGTTTTTGGCAAAATTATAATGGTCCGACCGGTAATAGAAACGTTGCGGATCATTTTCGTCATTGTAGGTGTAATCCAGTTCCAGGCCAGAATAAATTTTATTGCATTCCTCGCTGATCGAGTGAAGTTCTTTCGAGATCTTGTCTGAACCGATCAGGTATACATATCGCGGGTTCCCTTCATGTTTTTGATCGATCCTTCCAATCATGTCAATATTAAAATCCGCTACCGTTCTGTCGAGGGGAAATAAGGGATTCGTTGAATAGTATTCCGATCCCATAAGCCCTTTCTCTTCTCCCGTGAAAGCAAGAAATAATACCGTTCTTTTAGGGCCAAGTCCCAAAGATTTCGCTTTTGAAAATACGCGGGCGAGTTCCATGATCGCCGCCGTACCCGACGCATTATCGTCGGCCCCATGATAAATCAGGGTGTCAACCTTACCGATATGATCGTAATGAGCCGACACAACCACAACTTCGCCGGGAAATTCGGTTCCCGGCACAATTCCTGCAATATTTTCAGTGATCACCTCGTTGGAAGAAACAATCAAATTAAAATCGATTCTCGCCGGCTTTATTTTCCGGTAAGAATTTTTTGGAGATCGTTTATTTTTATCCACCAATGCTTTGAGCTTCTGGAGTTTTATGCCGATAACTTCCGCGCCGGTTTCAGGAGCCATGTAGAGCACATGGGTTTTCCGGAAAGGCTCCGGATCCGACGAAAGCTGCACCACCGGTTGCTCAAGAAAATATTTAAATCCGCTGACCCACCCGGTGAATGATCCTTTATTATCCGAGAATAAAAATATGAAATTCCTGGCGCCAAAATTCTGGCCAATCCTGATCCTCTTCCTTCTTTCCCGGGAATCACCTTCAAAAAAAATCATCACCGATTTATTCTTAACGTCAAGGTCCCTGTAATCCAGGCTATCGCCATAGCCTGCAAAAATCACGTCCATGGATATAGCCTCACTTTGCAAGGCGCCATCCGGCATGGTTACAAACTCATCAGGGTAAGAAAATTTTTTATTCCCCGCAGTTATTTCCCCGCTCACTGTGGTTTTCATCTCAATGACAAAAGACTGCCGGTATGCAGGCGACTCTCCTTTCACCGGGGCATTCAGCCCGAGAGATTCAAAGAATCCTTCGATATATGAAGCTGCTTTTTTCTGGCCTGATGTTCCGGTTGCACGCCCTTCCAGAGAATCAGCCGAAAGGATGAAAACATGGATTTTCAGGTTTTCAGGCTCGATTTGGCCCGAAAGCATCATGGCAGTTGTATCCTGGGAATGGAGAGGGTAACAAATCCAGCCGGAAATTATAAAACAGAAGAGTGTCTTTATCAGGTGCGCGCGACGAATCATTGCATTGCTGTACAGTTAATTTTGACAATAAATTCTATTTTTGTAACCGAAAAAAATACACATCCGGTAAAAATATGAAATATAACCTGAACAGGGGGGGAAATTTTGAAAATCGCCACATTGGACCGCGCGAATCCGATCTTGAAAAGATGCTTGAAACCATCGGAGTCAGCTCTTTGGATGAACTGATCGATCAGACCATCCCCCCTGGAATCAGGCTGAAAAAGGAATTGAATCTTCCTGCCGCGGAGAATGAATATGATTTTCTGACCCATTTCAGAAAAATTGCAGGCAAAAATAAAATTTACAGGTCATTCATAGGCCAGGGTTATTATAATACCATCACCCCTTCCGTAATTCTCAGGAATATATTTGAAAATCCCGGTTGGTACACCGCATATACACCCTATCAGGCAGAAATTGCCCAAGGCCGCCTTGAGGCCCTGATCAATTTTCAGACGGCCGTCGCTGACCTTACGGGGATGGCTATCGCCAACGCATCCCTGTTGGATGAAGGGACAGCGGCTGCGGAAGCCATGATGATGCTCCATTCCCTGAGAAAGCCTGATAAGAAACAAGCCTCATCATATCTTGTCGACTCAGGCGTATTTGCACAAACAACAGATGTCCTGAAGACAAGGGCATTACCGGCCGGAATTCAGATCGAAGTCACCGACGTGATGGATGCCGATCTTTCGCGGAAGGAAATTTTCGGGATCCTTATCCAATACCCTTCCGGTGACGGGAATATCAGGGATTATACCGGAATCGTAAAAAAGGCAAAGGAGCATGGATTATATGTCGCTTTTACAGCCGACCTCCTCAGTCTTGCCCTAATCAATCCTCCTGGGGAAATGGGAGCCGACGTAGTCACCGGATCCAGTCAGAGGTTTGGGATCCCGCTTTCTTACGGTGGGCCTCATGCTGCTTATTTTGCCACGAAAGAAGAATTTAAAAGACAAATTCCGGGAAGGATTATCGGTGTATCGATCGATGCCCGGGGCCAGAAGGCATACCGGATGGCGCTTCAAACGAGGGAGCAGCATATCCGCCGGGAAAAAGCAACATCGAATATTTGTACCTCACAGGTTTTGCTGGCGGTGATGGCCGGCATGTATTGCGTATACCATGGCCCGTCTGGCCTGAAGGAAATCGCTGCCAGGATACATGCGCTGGCATTACTGTTCTCCTCGATACTGGAAAAAATCGGGTACCGCCAATCGAACAAAATATTTTTCGACACCTTGAATATAACCGTATCCCCCGGCGAGATGAAAGAAATAAGGTCCCTTGCGGAACAGAAAGGATATAACCTACGCTATGACGGCGATTCCCAAATCGGCCTTTCCTTCGATGAAACCTCCTCGGCCGAAGACATAGAAAACCTGTCGGCTATCTTTGCCACGGTCCGCAGAATTGAATTAAAATCATTTCAGCCTTTTATCTTGGGAGGAATTGCGGTTGATTGCATTCCCGTTTCCCTCGCCAGGAAAAGCGGCTTTTTCTCTCATCCTGTTTTTCATATTTATCAATCTGAGCATGAGATGCTCCGCTATATCAAATACCTCGAAAACAAGGATCTTTCGCTGGTGCATTCAATGATTTCTCTCGGCTCGTGCACGATGAAATTGAATGCAACAACGGAAATGATCCCCTTGAGCTGGGGTGAGATCATGAATATCCATCCTTTTGCCCCGGCAGACCAGGCCATGGGATACCAGGATATTTTCAAAGAGCTCGAGTCCTGGCTGAATGAGATCACCGGGTTTTCGGCGACCTCCTTTCAGCCCAATTCAGGTGCGCAGGGCGAATTCACCGGGCTTATGGTCATCAGGGCATACCTTCGATCTATAAACCAGGGCAGCCGGAATGTAACATTGATCCCGTCATCCGCTCACGGCACCAATCCGGCCAGTGCGGTGATGGCTGGGATGGATGTTGTTATTGTCAATTGTGATGAAAACGGTAATATCGATTTGAAAGACCTGAATGCTAAGGCGGAAATGCACAAGGAAAAGCTTGCTGCCCTAATGGTAACTTATCCCTCCACTCACGGGGTTTTTGAAGAAAACATCAGGGAAATATGCAAGGTCATTCATCAATACGGCGGCCAGGTGTATATGGACGGAGCAAACATGAACGCACAGGTTGGACTAACCAACCCGGCAAGGATCGGAGCGGATCTCTGTCACATCAACCTTCACAAGACTTTTTGCATACCTCACGGCGGTGGTGGACCAGGCGCCGGACCGCTGAGTGTGGCCGTGCATCTCAAACCATTTCTCCCTGGAAATGCTATCATCCGTACCGGAGGAGAACAGGCGATTCACGCAGTATCTTCAGCCCCCTGGGGCAGTGCTGCGATCCTGGCCATATCCTACGCATTTATAAAACTGATGGGCGCCAAAGGTTTGACCAATGCTACGCGTATGGCAATATTGAATGCAAACTACCTGGCGGCCAGGCTGCAGCAACATTACAAGATCTTATATTCCGGCATCAACGGACGGGTTGCCCACGAATTCATTGTCGATTGCCGTGATTTCAAAAAAGTGAAAATCGAAGTGGAGGATATAGCAAAACGGCTGATGGACTATGGCTTCCATGCACCTACAATATCCTTCCCGGTCCATGGCACCATGATGATTGAACCGACAGAAAGTGAATCGCTGGAAGAGCTTGGCCGTTTTTGCGATGCATTGATAGAGATCAGGGAAGAGATCCGCGAGATTGAGAACGGGAAGGCGAGTGAAACGGATAATGTGCTTAAGAATTCACCCCATACCCTGGATGAATGCGTGTCGGACAATTGGAAGCATCCTTACTCCAGGGAAAAAGCCGTTTTTCCCCTGCCTTTTGTCAGAAACCGCAAATTCTGGCCATCGGTAGCACGAATTGATAACGCCTATGGTGACCGCAATTTATTCTGCACCTGCATCCCTGTAGAAAATTATTCGGAAAGCGCCCTTGAACCCATGGTCAGGTAAATGAATGTTCGGCAGGAATGATTTAATTATGCAATGAGATACTCAGTAATTCCAGATCTCGTGCTCTTTCGGATCATAACGGGGTTTTCGAAGCGGCGCCGGAGCTTTTCGCGGCTCCTGGGGTTTTCTCCAGAGCGACGCCCACCATCTTTCTACATTGCTTTCTTCGTTCATCCCGTCAAATTTTGCCTGACGCGAAGATATTCTGAGATTATGTATGTTATCGAATAGCTGCGCCCTTATCCTGTATCCTGAAGGCAGTTTCAAATAACCGGATTGAATTCGCTTTTCCTTCCAGTCCTGGATAAATGCAAACGTCCCCGACATCACTTTGTAATCCCCCTGGTAATTAACCGCGGTGGAAGAATTCTTCCTTGCTTCATTTTCAGCAGATTTCGCATTATACCCTTTGATCATTCCTGCATTGTTAATTTCCATTGATTTGCGGATATAATTCGATTCAATCTCCTTGATGCTCTTTGATTTGGTTAATCCCTGGCTAAGCCCCTCTACCGATTTGGCCATAGTAACAGCGTCCTTTTGCTGAATCGTAAGCCCGCTGATTAAGCCGGATCTCTGACTTTCCTGGGATTTTTGAATGTATTTTGATTCCTTCTCAGATTTCTGGTAGCCTTTCAGATTTCCCTGGAACTGGGTTTGCGTTAATGATTTTTTGCCGAAATCGGCATTCTGTTCCCTTGAGGTCTTGCCCTTGATCCTTCCCTGATCAAAAGCCTCCCTGGATTTACGGATATATTGCGATTCCGTTGTCCGCGTGCTGACACCCTTTGTTAAACCCTGGTTCTGACCTTCCAAAGATTTTGCCATATAGGAAACTTCTTTCTGATGAGCAGTCAGACCGGTGATCATTCCGGATTTCTGGGCTTGCTGTGATTTTTGAATATATCTTGATTCTTCCTGAGGTTTCTGGTGTGCTTTCAAATTGCCCTGGAACTGACTCTGAATCTGCGACTGATCGCGGGATTCATCAGTCCGTTGCTTTTGTGATTTACCTGCCAGCAATCCCTGATCCTGAGATTCCCTGGATTTACGGACGTATATCGATTCCCTGTCACTTTTATATACTCTTTTTAAATTGCCTGAGTATTGGGATTGCGTGAGTGAATTAAGCTGCAATTCCAAATCCTTTTGCCGCTGGGTTTTTCCGCCGATCATTCCCTGGTCAAGGATGCCGACAGGTCTGCCGGTTTCGGCCTTCCTCGACATTTTCAGTTCCCCGCGATACTGGGAATGGGCCATTGAGCTTAACTGTAATTCCGTATCTTTTTGCTTCTGGGATCTCCCCTTCATCATACCCTGGCCGAGGATGCCCGCAGGTTTGGCCGCTTCTGCTTTTCCCGCCCTTTTCAGTTCTCCGCTATATTGTGAATGGGCCATTGAGCTTAATTGTAATTCCGAATCTTTTTGCTTCTGGGATCTTCCTTTCATCATACCCTGATCGAGGATGCCCGCAGATCTCGCAGCATCAGATTTTCCTGCTCTTTTCAGCTCCCCCCTATATTGGGAATGTGCCATGGAACTTAATTGCAATTCTACATCCTGTTGCTTCAGTGTTTTCCTGCTGATTAGCCCCTGGTCAAGGATGCCAACCGGCCTGCCTGATTCGGATATCCTGGACCTTTTCAGCTCCCCGCTATATTGGGAATGTGCCGCGGAACTCATCTGGAGATCTATATCCTTCTTTCTCTGTCCCACTCCCTTAAGCATACCCTGGTACTGTGCCTCCCTGGATTTTTGTACATAATTGGATTCCATTTTTCCCCTCGCCGCGGACTTTCGCAAACCCTGGTTCAGCCCCTCAACGGATTTGGCCATAGCCGCAGCTTCTTTCTGTCGAACGGTAAGCCCGGATATCAAGCCAGCCTTCTGCGTCTGGACGCCCCTTTCCTGGGACCTTCCTTTTATTATTCCCTGGCCCTGGGCCTCAACCGATTTTGCCATGTATTCCGCCTCCTTTTGCCTGGTATTTAATCCCTGCCTCAATCCCGCCCGTTGCAATTGTCCTGAATTTTTGGCCGGTTGTGCCCTCCGCTGTATAAGGCCCTGGTATTGCATCTCCTCTGATTTTTGAGAATACATCGCCAGTTTCTGATTCCTTATTTTCCTGTTCGACTTCGCCGGGTTTTTTTCAGCTTCAGGCTGGGGAAGTGCCGCCCCCCTGTCCCTTAAAGCCAGTGGAACAAACGGAATGTCGCCCTGGTGATTGGCAATCATCCTCGATTGTTTCCTGGCCTTGTATTGTTGGCTCCTGGCTGACAGGCTTATTTTCATCCCCTGACGCAGTCCCTCTACAGTCTTTCGCGACATGATCCTCTTCTGCTTCCGCTGTGAGGTCATATAAACCCTGGAAGGATTGGTTTCAACATTTTGCTTCTTTGGTACATAATGCTCCTTCAACGCTTCCGGCACAAGGTCGGTTTCACCCGATTTCAGATTTTGTCTTGAAGCATTCCGGAAAGTCTGTACTCTCTTTTTCTGTTTTTTATTCTTGTTCTTCTTGCTTTCCCTGAAAGCCGAAGATTTCCGGTCGGTTAATTTTATCTGAGCCCCGGCAGGAATTATTAATCCCGGCATAAAGAACATGAATAATAAAAGAATTAAGGGAAAGACAGACTTGACCCCAATGTATGAACGATTCAACGCTATGGATTTTGCCGAGGGCACCTGGAATTAACCTGATTACCTTAATGATGTAACGTGTAAAAATAAGAAATATATTTGGGTTTTGTCATGAAATTGGCTGATCAGAATATGGTTGACTATATATTTGCGATGAACAATGAAATATGATCAAGTTTGAGGATTTTACACTGTCGAACGGCCTGAAGATAATCGTTCACGAAGATTTTTCGACACCCCTGGCCGTGGTGAATGTGCTTTACAATGTAGGATCGAAAGACGAGGATGATCAAAAAACGGGATTTGCACACCTCTTCGAACACCTCATGTTCGGCGGTTCTGTGAACATATCTTCGTATGATGAACACCTTCAAAAGGTAGGGGGCGAAAATAATGCCTTTACCAGCCCTGACATCACCAATTATTACATCCAGCTCCCGGCAGTAAATATTGAAACCGCTTTCTGGCTTGAGTCCGACAGGATGCTGGGATTGTCTTTCGACCCGAAATCCCTTGAGGTCCAGAGAAAAGTTGTTGTAGAAGAGTTCAAGCAGCGGTATCTTAATCAGCCGTACGGCGACGCCTGGCTTCACCTCAGACCCCTGGCTTATAAAACCCATCCTTACCGGTGGGCAACTATCGGTAAAGAAATAAGCCATATTGAGGAAGCCTCCATGGAGGATGTAAAATCTTTTTTTAAAAAATTTTATCATCCCACCAACGCAATCCTTGCGATCGCCGGCAATGTAAGCCTCAGTGAGGTGAAGGTGCTTGCAGAAAAGTGGTTCGGGTCGATTCCCGCAGGGACTCCGTACCACCGGGAACTTCCCATGGAGCCTGTCCAGGATAAGGCCCGGCAAATTGACGTGTCCGCGAAAGTTCCTCTTGACGCATTATATAAAGTTTATCATATGCCCGGCCGAATCCATAATGGATTTCATGCCGGGGAATTTATCAGCGATATTCTCGGCAAAGGAAAATCTTCCAGGTTATACCAGAAACTGGTGAGAGAAAAACAGGTATTCAATTCGCTGAACACCTATGTTACGGGATCCGACGATCCGGGATTGATGGTAATTTCTGGGATGGTCAATGAAGGCTACAGCCTGAAGCAGGCCGATAAAGAAGTAACCGCAATCATCAGCGATTTCGAACGGAACGGACCGGGGAAGGGTGAACTCGATAAGATGAAAAACCAGGCTGAATCTGATTTTGCTTTTGCTGAAGTAGAGATCCTGAACAAGGCCATGAACCTGGCCTATTTTTTAAACCTTGGTGACGCCGGCCTGTATAATGAAGAACTTGAGAAGATCCGTAAAGTATCCCAGGATGATATCAGGAAGGTGTCGGCCGGTATCTTTGCGGAGAACAACTGTTCCACGCTTTACTATCATGCAGAAAATAAAGCATCCAACTCCTGATAGCCTTTCCGTTGTAGTGCTTGATCTTCAGTATATGCCTCCTCTCCCCTATTTTCTGATCCTGATGCGTGCCCGCCAGGTTATTCTCGACATCCATGAACATTATGTAAAACAAAGTTATCGAAACCGGTGCAGGATCCTGACCCCGAACGGAACCCTTGATCTTGTTGTTCCTCTAAGCAAGCCTCGCCAGCACATACCAATGGAAAATATCCGGATTGATAATAATCAGAACTGGGCGAGAATTCATTGGAAAGCAATACAATCGGCTTATGGAAAATCTCCCTGGTTCCTCCATTATGCATCCCCCATCCATGATCTGATCATGGAAAAGAATATTTATTTAAAAGACCTGAATCTAAAGATCTTAAAATACTTCCTGGAGGTGTTGGGTATCCATACCGATCCCGTTTTCACGGAAAAATATGATAAAACTCTGCATGAGAATTGTACGGACCTCAGGTCGGCCATTCATCCGAAAAAAACTGACACCGGGCTGACATTTTATCAACCGGTCCCTTACGGTCAGAATTTTGGTGTGAATTTTGTTAGCTCACTGAGTATAATCGATCTTGTTTTCAATGAAGGCCCGGAAAGCCGGGAAATCATATTCAAGAGCTATTTCGCTTAAAATCCGGAAAATAATCACGGGTTTATTTCATTAAATATTTATTAGTTTATATTATAGTATATTTGAGCCTGCTGGCAAACCATAAAATGAGCATGCATGGAAGCTAAATTCTCGAACCGGGTAAAAGAGGTAATATCCTTAAGTCGGGAGGAAGCGCTTCGCCTTGGACACGATTATATCGGGACCGAACACCTGTTGCTGGGTATGATCCGTGAGGGGGAAGGCGTGGCGATCAGTCTTTTGAAAAAGCTGGGCGTGCCCCTCGAGGATTTAAAGACGAATGTTGAACAGGCAACCAAAGGCAGTGCGGTTGGCAATGTGAAGAATCTGGCAAATATCCCATTGACAAGACAATCCGAGAAGGTGTTGAAGATCACTTATCTCGAAGCTAAAATATTCAAAAGCCAGCTAATCGGAACCGAACATCTCCTGCTTTCCATCCTCAGGGATGAGGATAACCTGGCCACCCAGATCCTGGAAAAATTCGATGTGAATTATGACGTAGTGAAAGAATTGCTGGAATACCAGATTGATAATCCCGTAGCCTCATCCGATACGGATGATCCGGATGAGGATTCCTCCAAGCTCTTCGGCACCTCACCCGGCAAAAGTGAATCGACATCCAAGACCACCGAGAAAAGCAGGACGCCGGTGCTTGATAACTTTGGCCGCGACCTTACCCGGTTGGCCGAAGAAAACAAAATGGACCCTATCGTAGGGAGGGAAAAGGAAATTGAACGGGTTGCGCAAATCCTGAGCCGTAGAAAGAAGAACAATCCCGTCCTCATTGGCGAACCGGGCGTGGGCAAAACCGCCATCGCCGAGGGTCTC
The DNA here is from genome assembly GCA_035292565.1 of Cyclobacteriaceae bacterium. Classification (GTDB taxonomy): domain Bacteria; phylum Bacteroidota; class Bacteroidia; order Cytophagales; family Cyclobacteriaceae; genus DATDPY01. The sequence continues at coordinate 27,470 of DATDPY010000033.1, forward strand.
GCATTGCGGATCGTTCAGAAAAAAGTTTCGAGAGTCCTCTTCGGAAAACGGGTCGTCACTCTTGACCTGGCTTCTCTGGTTGCCGGCACAAAATACCGCGGTCAGTTTGAAGAGAGGATGAAGGCCGTTATGAATGAGCTTGAAAAATCGCCTGAAGTGATCCTCTTCATTGACGAATTGCATACGATTGTCGGGGCGGGGGGTGCGTCAGGATCCCTGGATGCATCGAATATGTTCAAACCTGCCCTCTCACGGGGTGAAATACAATGCATCGGGGCCACAACCCTCGATGAGTACCGACAGTATATCGAAAAAGACGGAGCTCTGGCCCGCAGGTTCCAGGTTGTAATGGTGGATGCAACAAGCCCGGAGGAAACGATCGTTATACTGAATAATATCAAGGAAAAATACGAGGATCACCATCACGTGATCTATGCCGATGAAGCTATCAAGGCCTGCGTACGTCTTTCCGACAGGTATATTTCCGACAGGTTCCTGCCCGATAAAGCCATCGACGTGATGGACGAGGCTGGAGCCAGGGTCCATATTAATAATATTCACGTACCCACCGAAATTACGGAACTCGAGGGACAGATCGAGGAAATTAAAAAAGAAAAGAATCGCGTGGTTCGCAGCCAGAATTATGAAGAGGCTGCCCAGCTTCGTGATAAGGAAAAGAAACTGATTGAGGAGCTTGAGCGTGCAAAAAATAAATGGGAAGAAGAAACAAGATCGAAACGTTTCGAAGTCACCGAAGATAATGTTGCCGAGGTGGTTGGCATGATGACAGGGATCCCGACAAATCGCATTGCACAGAACGAGAGCGCCAAGCTCCTGGGGATGGAAAAAGAATTGGCAGCGAAAGTGATTGGTCAGGAGGATGCGATCAAGAAACTCGCCAAAGCCATCCAGCGGACCAGGGTCGGGCTGAAAGACCCCAGAAAACCGATAGGTTCATTTGTATTCCTCGGCCCAACAGGCGTTGGCAAAACGGAAATGGCTAAGGTCCTTGCAACGTATCTGTTCGACAAGGAGGATGCCCTGATCCGGATCGACATGAGTGAATATATGGAGAAATTCTCCGTATCGAGACTTGTAGGCGCTCCTCCAGGTTATGTAGGTTACGAAGAAGGCGGCCAGCTTACCGAAAAAGTCCGCCGCAGGCCTTATTGCGTCGTCCTGTTAGATGAAATCGAAAAAGCCCATCCCGATATTTTCAACATCCTGTTGCAGGTTCTTGATGACGGTACCCTGACCGATGGTTTGGGGAGAAGGATTGATTTCCGGAACACGATCCTCATCATGACATCTAACATTGGGGTCCGCGACCTGAAAGACTTTGGTTCCGGCATTGGCTTTTCAACAAAATCAAGGGAGACGAGCCAGGATGACCTGATGAAATCGACCATACAGAATGCCCTTAAGAAAACCTTCAGCCCGGAATTTCTTAACAGGCTTGATGATGTGATTATCTTCAACTCACTTCAGCGGGAACATATCCATAAGATCATCGATCTCACCCTCAATAAGCTCTTTACACGAATACTCGCATTAGGCTATACGGTTGAGTTAACGGAGAAAGCTAAAGACTTCCTCGCCGATAAAGGTTTTGATCCACAATATGGGGCGCGCCCGCTAAACCGGGCAATACAGAAATACCTTGAAGATCAGGTAGCCGAAGAGATCCTGAAAGGAGACCTGAAAGAAGGTGATATAATTATTGCCGACCATGAGCAACAGGCCGAATCCCTTAACTTAAAAGTTAAAAAAGGGCGAAAAAAAGAGCCCAAGGAAACTCCTGAAGGAAAGGAAGGTAAAAAAGAATAGAAAACCATCTGTCTCTTTATAACCGCATCAGCGGTTTTTTTTGATCGGAGTATCCATTCCAATTATCAATTTTTTCCAAAACTTGTTTCATTTGAACATATGTTCATATATTTGCGTAATAAAATCCGTAAAGTGTTAAAATGGAAAAAATCGCAAACATCAAGGCTATAGAGTTCCAGGAACTGGCTGACGTCAACAAACTTGAGAAAGTTTCATTTATCCTTAAAACTATTGCCCATCCGCTGCGGATCGGGATTATCGGCCTGTTGGTTGAAAACGGTAAAATGTGTGTTAATGATATTTGCGAAAAGCTCAAATCGGAGCAATCCCTCACCTCTCACCACCTGTCGAATATGAAACTGGCTGGCATACTCGGAAGTGAAAGAAATGGGAAGAATATCTATTATTACCTGAAACTCACCGAAGTGGTTGAGGTAATTCAATGCATGAATAATTGTCATCTCCTCTAACCGCAGTCGACAACTTATTGCAATGAAGTTGCTTCTATGACCGAAATCATCGGATACATCGGTTCTGTTTTGGTTGGGTTTTCCCTGGGGCTGATCGGCGGAGGCGGCTCCATCCTTTCGGTTCCGATATTTGTTTACCTGTTTGGAATTGAACCTGTATTGGCGACTGGTTATTCCCTATTTGTTGTCGGGATATCCTCTTCGGTTGGGGCCTTCAATTATATGCGCAAAGGCTTATTGAATTACAAGGCGGCTATGGTTTTCGCAGCGCCTTCATTTATTGCCGTATACCTGACACGTCATTTCCTTTTGCCTGCCATCCCAAACCAGCTTTTTACCATCGGCAAGATCGAAATCACAACCGACCTCCTGTTCATTTTGATCCTTGTCGCAGTCCTTCTGGGATTATCATTGTTGACGCTAAACCTAAGTTACAAAGACAACCGTGTGCATTTCAGGGTATTCCTTCTTGTAACCCCGGCAGCTATTATGGTGTTCATCATGCGTCAGTTCATTATTCCAGCCCTGCCCCATGATCTGATCATGATCGGGGATTTCTCGTTGACCAAGAATTCCGGGATCATGCTCCTGTTTTCTGCCATCATGATGCTGGTATCGCTTTCGATGATCAGGAGAAGAAAACAGGTGACCAATGAAAATGAACCCTGGAAATTTGCGGGGCATGCCTGGATTTTGATTCTTGGACTTCTGGTTGGAACCATAACCGGTATTGTCGGAGCAGGCGGCGGATTTCTCATCATCCCGGCCCTGGTATTGATTGCCGGGCTTCCCATAAAAACTGCTATCGGAACGTCATTGCTCATCATCGCGGTGAACTCGCTAACAGGTTTCATGGGTGATATCCATAGCCGGCATATTCACTGGCCGTTCCTCCTGGGATTCACCGGTCTTTCCATTGCAGGAATCTTTCTTGGAACTTATACATCCAGACATGTTGACAATCAGAAATTAAAAACCGGATTCGGGTGGTTTATCCTGCTGATGAGTATTTATATACCCGTCAGGGAGATATTCCTCGGATCATGCAATTGAACAATATATGAAGATTAAACAATTTTATGACGATGCGCTGGCCCACGCCTCCTACGCCGTCGTGAGTGAAGGTGAGATGGCGTTAGTAGATCCAGCCAGGGACCCAGACCCATATCTCAAGTATTCTCGGGAAGAAAATGTCATGATCACAGCAGTGATCGAAACTCATCCCCACGCCGATTTTGTCAGTTCTCATAAAGAGATCAGCAAAATTACAGGGGCCCCTGTTTATGTAAGCCGCCTCCTTGGCGCAGATTATCCGCATGAAACATTCGATTCAGGGGATTTCCTGCGGATCGGTAAAGTAACCCTTCATGCATTCAATACCCCCGGGCATTCCCCCGACAGTATTAGTATCGTTGTAAAGGATGAACATGGCAAAGATCATTCAGTCTTCACCGGCGACACCCTGTTCATTGGCGATGTCGGAAGGCCCGATCTTCGGGAAAACACCGGCAACATTACTGCGAAGAGGGAAGAACTTGCCCGCCAGATGTATCATTCCACAAGAGATATTCTGATGAAGCTCGGTCAAGATGTGGTGATTTATCCCGCTCATGGTGCAGGTTCGTTATGCGGTAAAGCTATTAGCAGAGAACTTTCAAGCACCCTTGGCCGGCAACTCAGGGAGAATTATGCCCTTCAGGATATGAAGGAGGATGATTTTGTAAAGGTGTTGCTCGAAGATCAGCCTTTCATACCGAAATATTTCAGTTTTGATGTTGAAATGAATAAGTCCGGGGCGGATGAATTCGAAAAGAATATAAAAAATGTGCCGCGCCTGAAATCCGGGGAAAAGCCCGAATCCGGAACGCTGGTTGTCGACACACGGTCGAAAGAATCCTTTAATATGGGACACATTCCAGGGTCATTCCATATTATCGAAGATGGAAAGTTCGAGACCTGGCTGGGTGCGATTGTAGGGCCGAATGAACCCTATTACCTGGTTGGGGAAGACGAAAAGTCTATTGAAAGCATTATCAGACGTGCGGCAAAGATCGGTTATGAAAAAATGATCCGGGGC
>DATDPY010000034.1:0-6866 GCA_035292565.1 Cyclobacteriaceae bacterium
AAGTACGGAACGATGTTTGGCGTATCTTCGCTCGGAACAGTCGGCCTGGAAGAGTTGCGGAAAGCGTACCCTACGCCGCAATTGTTCCAGTTTTATTTCCACAAAGACCGCGGCCTCAATCGGGCCTTGCTGCAGCGGGCCAAAGAGGCGGGGATCGACATTATGATGTTGACGGTCGACACCATCACCGGCGGAAACCGCGAACGCGACCTCCGTACCGGGTTCACGATTCCTTTCAGGCTTACGTTAGCAGGGATGCTCCAATTCGCACTTAAACCGCGGTGGGGTCTGAACTATGTTACCCATAAACGCTTCACCTTGCCCCAACTTGAAGACCACGTGGATTTACGCGGCAACACCGTATCCGTCGGTCGCTACTTCTCTGAGATGCTGGACCCCGCAATGAGCTGGGACGATGTTGCCGGGATGGTCCGGGATTGGGACGGGCAGTATTGTCTTAAAGGCGTTATGTCGGTGGAAGACGCGAAGCGTGCCGCTGACCTTGGATGTACCGGGATCGTGCTCTCCAATCATGGCGGGAGGCAACTGGATGGCTCAAGAACTGGATTTGACCAGCTCGCCGAGATCGTTGATGCCGTGGGGGACCGGTTGGACGTTATGATGGATGGAGGCGTTCAACGCGCTACGCACGTTCTGAAGGCCCTCTCACTGGGCGCCAAGGCCATAGGCATCGGACGCTATTATCTGTACCCGCTGGCGGTTGCGGGTCAGACCGGTGTTGAGCGGGCGCTGAGCCTGATGAAAGAGGAACTTGAGCGGGGAATGAAGCTGATGGGATGTGTTTCGGTCAGCGAACTTTCACGGCGAAATCTCCGCTTCAGGTAGTCGCCAGGCAGGATGGAAAAGTATGACGTCCATTTATATATTGGATTTTCAACCAACCTTGAAAAACTTATTAAACAGCACTAAACAGAAATACTGCTTGTACAAATTTCTTTATCGCTCAATAATCTCTGTTTATTCCGATCGCAGAATTCTTGAACGATTTGTATTGGAGGCTTTATATACCGTGAATGAGATTGTTAACAAGGCCATGAGAAAAACAGTAAACCCGCATGTAAACAAGATCAGGAATGATACTCCTGATCAACCGTCCGCCCTGGTATTAATTTTCATATACAATTAATCAAAATCAATAAAGATTACAAATAATTTAAGTAACTTGAATCCTGATGCCCGAATACGATTTTTAGGAGCTATTTTTTTTATTAGAAAGGCAATAACCGTTATCATCGCTGGCATGATCGGCAAATCGAAGGGCAAATGAAAACGGCTATAAGTTAATGATTGCCCAATGATGGAATAACATTTTTTTCTCGAGTCTTATTTAAACATTACCATGATGATGAAAAAGAATTATTTAGTTGCTGCCATCAGCATCACATTTTTATTGCTCTCGTGCTTCCTGAATTATTCCTGTAAAAAAGAAGTTGATTATCCTGACCAGGTACAGATGTTACAAAATGCCGAAATGGAATTGGGAGATTTTGTAAAATTGGCCCCAATGTACTGGTATGGATCTGCATGGCCTGTGGATGCAGAGCTTGATCTCAAATGGTCTGATGATATGTATTATTCGCCAGAAAGATCTCTGAAGATGTCCTCGTCCGTCTCATATGATACGGCTTTTGCGTATTGGACTCAAATTATTAGTTACGCTATTCCGAATAACCAGAACATCAAGCTGACCATTATGATAAAAACTGAGGATCTGGAAGGATCTGGTATTGCGATGCTCATACGTGCTGATAATACAAGGACTCAAAGCGTTTTAGCATTTGAGACGACCGAAGGAAAAATGGACATCAAAGGGACTTTTGACTGGACGGAATTCAGCATTGAAATGAATTCCGTTCCCGATCTGACCAACCGTATTTACGTATTCTTTATTTATCTGCCGAAAACTACAGGTACCGCTTATTTTGACAATGCAGAATTAACCTATATGGTTTCGAAATAAATTTTTATCTTCAAATGTTTTTAAGATACCGGATCTTTAAATAATAAAACCGTGAAAAAATTCGACCGCCGGAGTTTTATTAAAACTTCATTTTTTGCGGGAACTGCCGCAACTTTTATAAGTCCCCTGGGCACCTTCACTTTTTCGGGTAAACAGGAAAATGCATCTTCCAGCGTCGCCATCACCACCGGTGATAACCGGGCTGACCTGGCGTTCCGGGCGCTTCATCCCTTTGCAAAGCAGATACGGCAGGCCATCGGAAACCGCAGGGTGATCCTGAAACCGAACATGGTTGCCATTGATGTGCCTTTATGCGCAACCCATGCCGACACGCTCGAAGGGATCCTTGAATTTCTCAAGTCGATCGGGAAGCTGAATAATGTGGTGATTGCCGAATCTGCTGGCAACGGGCCTGCCGTCGAAGGGTACAGTAATTATGGATACCTCCGGCTTGCCGATAAATACCCTGTGAAATTGGTCGACCTGGATACAGAAGGATCCGGGATCCTGTATGTATTCGATGAAAAGGATTTCAGACCTCATCCCGTGAGGATTTCCAAACTGATCCTGAGCCCGGATTCCTACATCGTTTCTGTGGCCAGAATGAAAACACACAACCGTGCCGTTGCTACGCTTTCTCTGAAAAATATTATTTTCGGGGCGCCGGTCAAGGATATCGGATTCAGGCTCAGGCCCGACAGCAAGCCCGGAACAAAAAGCGATAAGCCGACCGTTCATGGAAGCGGTATCTGGGGAATTAACTATAATCTCTATAGTCTTGCCTCGCGACTGCATCCGCACCTGTCAGTGATCGATGGATTCGAAGGAATGGAGGGCAATGGACCACGGCTCGGTACCCCGGTAGACCATCGCGTATGCATCGCCGGCACCGACTGGCTTGCTGCCGATCGCGTAGGTGTCGAGTTGATGGGCATTGATATGGCGAAAGTTGGCTGGCTGACTTATTGTTCAGATAAAGATCTTGGCGAGACAGATCTGAACAAGATCGAAATCATCGGAGAGCGAATCAGCGACCATGTAAAACATTACAAGCTTCACGAAAACATTGAGGAACAATTGATCTGGATGAAACCGGTTGGTTAAGAGGTACATCGTCTGAAGAAAGTTGCCCGTTGGACAATAACCTCCGGGCCTTAAATTCAAAACACACTGTTATGAAAATATATTACCTGAATATCCTCGTATTAATCTTGTTAATGTCTGTAATTTTTTCTCCCGTCAGAGCAGGGGAAAATGACGTTGCCAAACCGGTGAAAAAGACACAAAAATCAAGCCTGAAGCTCTTCAATGGTAAAAATCTCGACGGCTGGTACACTTTTCTAAAGGGCAGGGGAAGAAACAATGACCCGAATAAGGTATTCACGGTCGTTGATGGTATGATCCGCGTATCGGGAGAAGAATGGGGCTGCATAACCACGAATGAGGCGTATGAAAATTACAAAATCACGGTAATGTTCAAATGGGGGGAAATCACCCACTCACCAAGGAAAGATAATGCCAGGGACTCAGGGCTGCTCCTGCACTCGGTGGGAGAAGACGGGGGTTCCGAAGGTATCTGGATGCATTCCATCGAATGCCAGATCATCGAAGGAGGTACCGGCGACTTCATTGTTGTGGGTGACGGAAGCAAGGACTTTTCGGTTACCTGCCCGGCCGCTGAAGTGAAACAGGGCGGTTCATATGTGTTCAAGCCGGAGGGCATTCCAGTAACTATAAACCAGGGAAGGATAAACTGGTTTGGACGCGATCCGGGATGGAAGGATATCAAAGGTTTCCGAGGGACAAATGATATTGAAAAACCTGCCGGTAAATGGAACAGGCTCGAATGTATTGTAAACGGAAAGGAGATCAGAATATACCTGAACGGCTCCCTGGTGAATCATGCAACTGATGTTAAGCCTCCAAAGGGGCGGATTCAACTCCAGTCGGAAGGCGCTGAAATATTTTTCAGGAGAATCGAAATTTCATTTTTGTAATACCTTCCCCTTAGGCGGCGAGATATTTAATAGGATCAGAACGTACGGATCAGAGACCATCTTCTCCCGGTATGCAAGAACAATTCGTGTAATATTCAATGCAGGAAAGCCTTGCATTTCCGGAGCGCTCCGCATCAAACCAACATTCGTGAATTCGTGGCTAATAGGCCGGATCTCCTTGTACGGATTGATTTCAGATTCGTTCGGATTGCGAAAATTTAAAAAATTCCAGTCTTAAATTCAGTCTTTAAATAAATCGACAACTATACTTGTTATAAACAGTCGATGCCCCTTCCTGGTCAGCATATCCTGACGGGAGATATTAAAACCATTTGATATTATATAGATAAAATCACCTAATGTATACAGGATGCCTTTAAAAAGACTTTTCCGCTTACATCTCGGATCGTTATCCGGAGTTCTCTTTATAAAACCGAGTGAATAATCTATATCATGGCTAATAAAATTATCACCATCCCAGTAATGATAAAACTGATATCGGGTGAAGGGAGATAGCTCTATGATGTTCTTCAAGAGATTATAATTTGTCAATGTCAGATGCAAAGGAAGCCTTGGATCTGAACCTTTATTCAAATATTGGCGGTCTTTCGGATTGTTATAATCCGGAACTCCAATTCTCATCACTCCTTCTCGTCTTAAAAGCCGGTGACTCTCGACAAGCAGCTTTTTTATATCTTCGCTTTCTAAATGTTCAATAAAATCTTCAGTATGAATCCTTGTTACTGAATTATCCGGAAGGGGAATTGGATTTCTTAAATCATGCCTGATAGTCCAGCCGACATAATCAGCATAGAGATCAACCGAAATATAATTCGTGTATAACGGATTAGGATGACAGTTGCCATTGCCGCCAAAATTCAAATAAATCCTATCCTTTTTTAAAACATCCGGCCAATTCATATTTGGAATATAGGTGATTTTCTCCCAAATATAAGGTAAATTAATATGTCCCCACCTGCCCGGCTGTTGAGGAGAAACGGAGCGGCCCATCCGGGTACAAGACAGCAGGTGCTCCGGTAATCTTAATCAGGTGATCCTTTATTTATTATAATTACATGGACCGTATTATCGAAGCATGATAGAAAAATTCGTATAATAAACATTCCGGCAACGCATCGCATCACCACAACGCATCATAGCAAGCCAACATTCCTGAATTCTTGGTTAAAACTTTGTATGATCCAAAGTGTCGTACTTTTCAAACCGGCAATCCAAAAATTGAGGAGACAAACTTTCAACGATCTTCAATAATAATCCGGTGTTCCGGTCCAGTTACATCCGCTATATTCACGGCCCGAAACAAAAATTCATGTCTTGCTTTTCTCAGATCCACGGTTAAAGAACTATCAATGTGTGACCATTCGGCAGACCCCATTTCAAGCTTCTGGTATTCCTTGAAGTTGGGTGTATTTGATGTCAATTCAATATTTGCCAGATCGCCTTCAATATTTACATTGGATTTGATTGTATTTGGTGTCCAGTATATCTGATTACGGTCCTGCACCGGTTTCATGAATTCCCGTTTTTCATAAGCCCAGTGCGGCTTCCCGTCCCAGATCCAGGTATTGTTCTTAAAATATTCATCTTCGTACATGATCAACAACTCGGTGTAATCGGGCCAGGCAGTGAAAATATTATTGTAACCATGCCATTCTATCCAGGCATAAGTCTGCGCGTCCTGCGCCCAATCGGAAACAGTGTCAGAATGAGCATTTATCTGGATTCTTCCGGGGCTCTTTACCACCTTAATATCGGCGGCTTTGTTCTTTAGATACTCGTCCCTGATCTCCAAAGCAGATAAAGGGATCCCGTTCTTTTCGAAATGATGATCATACTTTGCGTCCGAAAGGAACCATTTGTTGTATTGGTTAAGCCAGACCTCATTTACACCGTGGTGGCCGTCGGGCCCCTCTTTTGTTCCAGGTCCGGCGCCCAGTGTCCTCGTCACGTATCCATAAGCATTCAATACGGCATTCTGGACGATCATAAAATGTCCGCAGTGATATCCCTGTCCTTTCAGGGCAGCATCGAGGATGGCCTCCACATCTCCCTCCCCCGGATAGGGGTCGCCGAAATCGTTGATGGAGATTACCGATTTGATCCAGTGACGTAACAATAAAATTCTTTTAAACTCATCCGGTTCGCCATGAAATACGGTATCAATCCGGTATTTCCGGATGAGATGGCTGAATTTGGGAGATGACTGGTTTTCATAGCCCCGGAATATTTCATTCGGCTGGAAACGGGGATTTTCAACTTCAATATTATCATATACTCTGTTCCGGCAGTCGCAGAAAAGAATAATCGGGATTATATAGAAATATGTTTTTATGGGTTTTAATTTTTGCATAAAAGTAAAATAATAGTCCGAGGATAAAAAAGCTTGGATTAATGCTTCTTCCAAAGGATTCCCGCTTCAGCAGTAGGCTGGAGAAATTCGTTCAATAATTTTTTTATTAACCTTATATTAAGCCAGCAGCCAACAATACCTTATCTTTTTCATGAATTCGTGGCTGACACCGTTTTTGATAATAAATACCTACTTTCCGATGGGAGATAACCTAATTTTATTTCTGGCTGAAAGACATTCCTTTCTCCAACACCCCTTGAAACACTAAAAAAAATCTGAAATGCCTTCGCCGGCCGTCGAGACAGGGTCCCCCGTTGATATCCACTACCAGGGGGGCTGGTCTGACCGGGGGGCCTCACCTGATCAAGGCGGTTTCATACCCGGCCAAACGATACGTATAAAAATGTCCTGAAGATATTTTTAGCGTCCCCTATTGATATCCGCCACAATTATTTTCCTCTTTCTCACTGTATCAACGCCTTCCTGTTCACCGGCGCTTCGAGGCCGGAGTGTATCC
>DATDPY010000035.1:0-2427 GCA_035292565.1 Cyclobacteriaceae bacterium
GTAAGTCTTAAATATTATCTTGGATTTAAGATTATTAAGCATAGCATAAGTTATAAAAACTTATGCGGAAAAGGGAGCGAAATCTCCCTTTTCTTTTTTCACTTTTTCAGTAATAAATAATAGACTTTTGAGACAGCCTCCAGCGACGAGCCAGCCTGCAGGGGAGATCAGCAAGAAGGGAACGAAATGCCAAGGCGAAACGGAATTTCGTTACACCCTGTATGCTCGCTGTGACTGCCATAGCTTTAGCGAAGGCAGGTCGCCTCAAACTGTTTCACTGTGAGCATACATCAAGAGGGGAATGAGATTTCATAATGAAACGAGAATTCGATTTTGGAATTCCTTGTATTCTGTTGCATTAAATACTATCTTCCTATGACAATTTCGAAGCAAGCGATCATGATCAAAAGATTCTTTGCACTGGCATTCTTTGCGTTTATTTTTTATGCAGCCAGGGCTCAGGAGCATTCGGTTGACCGGGGCCAGAAACCGAATTTCGTCATCATCTATGCCGACGACCTGGGGTACGGGGATATAGGCTGTTTCGGGGCGAAGGATATTAAGACTCCCAACATCGACCGGATGGCGAAGGATGGGATACGATTCACATCTTTTTATTCCGCATCCCCCGTATGCAGCCCTTCGAGGGCGGCTTTGCTTACAGGCCGGTACCCGATCCGGATGGGAATCACCGAAGTATTTTTTCCCAATAGTTATTTTGGGATCCCTGCGGAGGAAATTACCGTGGCCGAGGTCTTGAAATCCGCGGGTTACCATACGGGAACTATTGGAAAATGGCACCTTGGCCATAATTACCCCCATCTTCCCCTGCAGAACGGTTTCGATGACTACTTTGGCATTCCATATAGCAATGACATGGACAACGTGATGTATATGAGGGGCAATCAAATTGAAGCGCCGGAAGTGGATCAGCATCAAATTACAAAGACTTATACAGAAGAGGCCCTGAAATTCATCAGGGGCCTTCATCGTGAACCCTTTTTCCTTTACGTAGCACATAATATGCCGCATGTTCCGATTTATGCATCCGGGCCTTTCATGGGAACATCGCGGCGGGGGCTTTATGGAGACGTTGTGCAGGAACTGGACTGGAGTGTAGGAGAGATCATTACCTGCCTCGAGCAGTTGAACATCATCGACAACACCCTGGTTATTTTTTCAAGCGACAATGGGCCATGGCTGGTGATGCGCGAACTTGGCGGGTCGGCAGGAATTTTCAGGGAAGGCAAAGGCTTTACCTTCGAAGGAGGTGTCAGGGAGCCCACCGTTGCCATGTGGAGGGGAACAATACAGGCGGGATCGGAATATTATGGGATGGCCGCGATGACCGACTGGTTCCCGACGATCGTCAATCTGGCGGGCGTCAAAATTCCAGGTGACCTGATTATCGACGGGAAAGACCTCGGGAATGTATTGTTTGGAAAGGGAGTCAGGAGAGGCGATGAATTTGCCTACTTCTCCAACGGCCAGTTACAAGCCTATCGCTTTGGCGATTGGAAATTAAAGCTGCCCTTCGCAGGAAGCCAAAAGACTCCATGGAGCCATTTTATAGCTGAGCACGATACGCTGCTTTTCAACCTGCGGACAGATCCGGGTGAAATATCCAACAGGCTTGTCGAAAATCCCGGCATGGCCCGGCTGATCGCAGCGAAAATGGATTCATTCATGGTTACACTTCAGCCTTTGCATCCTTCGGTACACAAGCGTGGGAGCCCGGCCGACAAGAGCCATCTGATTTACCTGGAAAATGAGGATAAAAAATAAGCCTGAATATCATCTGAGCAAGATGGTCAATTTCAGTTCATCTTGATTAAAATCAAAAAGTGATTTCTCAAACGACGGCCCCATGAAAATTTTCGGGTTGTTTGAAAAGCCGTACGGCTCCGTGGGAATGCCCAATCCGTTCTTGTCCAGCTCCTGGTTATTGTTCAGATCGTGGTAAACACTTATGGCGTATTTTTTATAGATAACGTCGCGAAATTCAACGGTTATCGATCCATTGTTTTTCACGGATTCCATTTTCGACATGACCGGGGTAACGGTAAAATCTTCAGGGTTGTCAAATAGCCCGATGATTAGTGTCCCTGAACTGCTTGAGATTCCATCGATTGTAACGATGATATTTCCATTGTCCTGGTTTGGAATACTCCAGATCACAGCAAGGGGAAAAAATAAAAAAATCATAAAAATTTATTTTGTCATAAAATCGGATCGCGTGATAAAAATCCTTTTTATCCGGTCATAAGAGAAAAGAGCGGGCTGCACATTGTCAATAATCCCCAACAGAAGAGGGTCGCCGGGCAGCCTGTTGAAAAATTTAACAGTAACAGGCTTATCCAGACTAACGGCGTCAATGATAAGCACAGCCCATGGAGTTGTGGCGGAAAGACTGTCGTATTGGGGAAC
>DATDPY010000036.1:0-3503 GCA_035292565.1 Cyclobacteriaceae bacterium
AAATGTAAAAATTAATCATAAAATCCCGAACTCAATGCCGAATAAATGTCAAAATGCCCGGCCATACCTGTCTTTTGATACTTGAGCAAAATCTGCTTAATTTAAGGAGATTTGTTTTATTTAATATAATCTTGTGATATCAGGGGAAATAGGATTTCCTTGCCTGTAATTAACGCGGAATTATGGATAAGAATATTGGAATTATTGGACTGGGCCGGATTGGAATGCCTGCCGCAAAGGCATACATCGACGCCGGCTATAAAGTATATGGAAATGCAAGGCGCCAGGGGATTATAGCCGGATTTGAATCGATCGGAGGGATTCACCTGGCAAGCCCCGATGAAGTTGCAAGGCATGTCGATATTGTATTGGTGCTTGTCCTTAATGATGAGCAGGTGATTGAAGTCATCGCAGGACGGCAGGGCCTTCTCAATGGGTTAAATCCCGGATCTACCATCGTGTGTATGAGCACGATCAACAGGAAAAGCATCGAACATGTGGCAAAGCTTTGTGCCGATAGAAATACCGGGTTCATCGACTGTCCTTTTACCGGGGGGCCGGCGAGGGTTCCAAACGGCAGCCTTACCTTGATCGCGGCGGCCCCATTGGAAATGATCAAATTCATTAGTCCTGTGCTTAATGTAATCGGTAAGGTCGTCCATGTAGGTGAGCAGCCAGGATTGGGCCAGGCGGTAAAGCATTGTAACCAGCTGCTGGTTGGCGCCACTCATGCGGCAGTCCTTGAAGTGATCGTGCTTGCCAGGAAACTTGGACTTGATCCTGTGAAAGTTTGTGAGGTAATTGGAGGAGGAATAGCCGGCAGCGATTATTTCCGCCTGTTGTCGGAAAGTGTTCTTACCAAAAAACCTTCACCTGGAGGGCTTGGGCAGATGGCCAAGGATATGTCGATCGTGGTGAATACAGCACGAGGTGTGAATATGCCGGCTTATGTGGCAACTGCTGTATCACAATATTTTTCAACAGCCATTTCGCTGGGTATGCACGATATGGAAGGCGCAGAACTGATCAGGGTAGTTGAAAGAACGGCAGGATTGAAAGATTAGCCGGCCCGTAATCGGATGAAAATATGGAGAGGGAAAAAGAATAATATCGATTATGGATGGTCCGTACCTTATCAGGGGTAAATTATTATGGGATGGGATTGGTGACAAGGCCGTTCCAAATGCGGCCATCTCCGTAGATGGAAACAGGATAAAAGCCGTTGGACCATATGAAATAATAAAAGAAATTCCTCATAAAGATTTCTTTGATCTTGGCGATGTAACCCTGATGCCCGGCCTGATCGATTGCCATACTCACCTGTCGATGGATGCAGCCATGGCGGATTATCTCGAGCATATGTCCGATCCGATTCCTCAATTGTCGATTCGGGCAGTTGCCATGATGAAAAAAGACCTGGAATCAGGCGTAACCACCTGCCGTTGCTGTGGCGATAAGGGATTGTTGGATATCGCCTGCCGTAAGGATGTTGAAGGAAATAAAGTTTCAGGCCCGCGACTGCTCGTTGCCGCCAAAGGGATCCGCGCATCACGTGGCCATGGTTTTGTAGGATACCCTTTCGATGGAATTGAACAGATCATCAATGCCGTTCACGAAAACATTAGGGCGGGGGCCGACTTGATAAAAATTTATATATCAGGGACATTGAGAGGGGAGGGCGATCTTCCAAGTTTCCTGACCAGGGAAGAAATTAAGGCGGCAATCGATGAAGCGCATAAAAAAGGACTTCGTGTTGCCGCACACTGCGTGGGAGGTATCGGACTCGACTGGGCCCTGGAACTTGGATTGGATTCCCTTGAACATGCATATCATATTACTGAGGAGCAGGTTAAGAAATTGGCCAAATCAACGACCAGGGTGGTGTTGACGCCTGGGTCGGTATTATCAGATGAAAGGATTTATAATCTTCCGGCCAGGCTGGTTGAAGGGCATTTCCAGGAACGGGATGAAATGACATCAAGCATGTCGAACGTAATTGAAGCTCAATTACAGTTCGCACTTGGAACCGACGGTCTTCATGGCGATATGGCAGCAGAAATGATGCACGCTGTTAACCTCGGTGCCTCGCTCCTCACGGCGCTGAAAGCGGCAACGATTTGGGGTGCGGGAGTCTGCGGAATTTCCGGAATAACGGGCAGCCTTGAACCGGGGAAGGATGCAGATATAATTGCGGTGAAAGGAAACCCGCTTGAAAAAATAAAAGTAATTAAGAATATCAAGGCTGTAATTGTACGGGGGAAAATAATAAGATATGAGATATAAGATATTAGATATAAGATATTAGATATAAGATATTAGATATAGGTGATCATGAAGGGGATTAAAAATTTTTATAAATCATTTTTACCTGTAATGCTGATTTTTGTTGCGGCCGCCTGTGCCAGGAAAGATCCTTCGGGGGTCCTTTATCCGAAAATATCCCTTGTTAATTCCCCGACTGATATTTTAACGGTCGGGGCCGAGTACCTTGCCAGGGAAATCAATTCTATGAGCGGCGGCGAAATCGAACCGAAGGTGTTTCATTCAGGCGTACTTTCGGGGGGCAAAGGATCGGCAGAGATCGAAATGTGCCAGCAGGGCAGCATCGAGATCCATATAACGACAACCGCCTACCTGGCCAACCTGGTTCCCAAGGCTTCCATCGTCAGCCTTCCGTTTCTCTTCAGGGACATCGATCAGGTCATCGGGTTGACAGGGAGTCATAGCCCGATGCTGGATACAATCAACAGGGAACTGAATGATAAAAACCTGAACATCATAGCCTGGTGGCCGCGGGGATTCCGGCAGCTCACCAACAATAAAAGGCCGGTCAGGGACCTCGACGACCTTCAAGGATTGAAATTCAGGGTAATGAACAACAGGCTCTTTGTCGATAATATGAACATCATGGGCGCCAATCCTGTTCCCATGGACTGGGGGGAAGTGTACAACAGCCTTCAGCTAAATACGATCGACGGTCAGGAAAATGCAGAAGATGTGATTTTTAGCTCGAGACTTTACGAAGTTCAGAAATATATGACCATCTGGGATTATTCGACGGATGTTGAAATCGTGTTGGTAAATTTCGAATGGTGGAATAATCTTTCTCACGATCGGCGGAATATAATTCAGCAGGTTGCGGATTCTTCCACAGCATTTGAAGTTGATCTTCTGAAGAAAAACACTGCAGAGCTTCGCCGGAAAATCGATGAATTGGGTGTGGAGATCTATTATCTGAGCCCGGAGGAAAAGGAGGTCTTCCGCAAAGCCGTAAGGCCAGTCTGGGAGAAATACGAAAAAATTTTTACAAAGGAGTTTTTAGATTCGTTTTTGGGGGAGGTGGAGAGGTTTTGAATTGACGAATAAGCTTAATACAATCTATGAATTATCAGAAATATAAATTAAGGCCGATATCCCCGTCTTCATTGCATTACGACGGGCACTGTGGAGTCTCCCATAGCTAGTAATATTTAGTTTAGATTTAATATTTCCCATGAAGATCC
>DATDPY010000037.1:0-2897 GCA_035292565.1 Cyclobacteriaceae bacterium
AAGTGGAGAAGGGAAGGATTAATCCCATGTCGTTGATTTTTTGTAATTTTCTGTAATTAGCGGAAAAACGGATAATCATGAAAGATTTAAAAATATCTGGCTCGTTGTCTTTTTTACTGTGTTGCTCCATTTACGTAAATGCACAGCAGGCAATCAATGGCAGAGAATCCGTGACAACGATTATTGTGGATGCCACGAAATCCATAGGAACGATCGAACCCATATGGAATTCACTCGGGGGTAACCTGGGATTGGCCTTGACGCCGCAGGGGGATCGTCTGCTTCAGAAAATTGCAGAATCCTCACCATATCCGTATTACCGGCGATGCTGGGGACTTACGAACAGCGGTACGCCCAGGTCATCAGGAGGCGGGATCAACTACGGCGCGGCCAATATATATCATGTCGATGAAAACGGGCGACCGTATTACGACTTTACTCTGTTCGACCATTTAATTGACGGGGTGGTTTCCAAAGGATTCATCCCCATCATGCTTCTCGGTTCTATGCCCGATTCCCTGAGCAGCGCTCCACTGGCAACCGCAGAAGGTCGCGATAACATACAAAAGTATCCTCCCAGGGATTATATCGAGTGGTACAATCTGGTTAATCAAATTGTCAAACATTGTATTGAAAGATATAGTAAAGAAAATGTGACCGCATGGAAATGGGAGTTGTGGAACGAACCCGACCTTAAGGAATACTGGATGGGCACAGAAGAGGAGTACTTTAAATTATACGATTATACTGCATCGGCCATTAAGGATGCCCTGCCGGAAACGATGATCGGCGGCAATACAGTGACACAATCGCTCCGAAGAGGCACGCCATTCCTGACAAAATTTGTTGAGCATTGCCTTCACGGAAAGAATTTTAAGACCGGAAAAACCGGGACCCCGCTCGATTTCATCTCATTTCATCTGAAAGGAACAAGCTTCGACATTAAAAGGCTGGGAAATTTCTCAGCGGGAAAAATTCCTGAAAATATCCCCCGCTTTTCACCCAGCCTCGATTTTATTCTGGAGTGTGCGGAAAATAACCTAAAAGCCATTGCTTCGATCCCAGGAACATCGGGCATTCCGGTGTATGTAACGGAATGTGATATCGACATCGGGCTAACTGTATCCACGTATGAAAATCCAAGTGTGGAATACCGAAACACCGAGTATCATCCCGTATTCCAATGCGCCCTGACGAAGGAGATCTTTGATATTTCTTCCCGTTACCCGGACAACCCCATCCGGACCATAACATTTGACGGACTCTATTATCCGGGGTACAGGATATTCGAAGGACAGCGGGCTCTTTTTACCGCTGAGGAAATTGAAAAGCCTGTATTCAATGCTTTCAGACTGCTTGGAAAACTGGGAACCGAACGCCTGGAATTTTTTTCTTCGGGAAACGATAACATCGACGGGCTGGCAAGCCGAAATGGAGATAAGATCCAGGTAATGGTATATAATTTTAACCAGGATGTAAACGACAGGAATACGCATAACGTCGAATTGTCCGTAACAGTTCCGGTTTCGGGGCCGTACAAGTTAACGCATTACAGGATCGATGAGAACCATAGCAATGCATATTCCATTTGGAAATCATTGGGAAAGCCTTTTGTACCGGACATATCTCAGATGAAGAAGATAAGATCGAAACAGGGCCTTGAATTATATGAGCCCGTCAAAGTGATCTCTCCGGTGAGCCCCGGTAATCCGGATAACCCGGATAATCCGGTGATCAAGGTACTCCTGGATATGCCTCATCATTCTGTATCTTTACTGATATTTGAACCGGCGAAATAATTTTTCCCTGAAGAAAATCAGGAACCCTTAATAATTAAATCATGAATGCAAAATTTTTAATTCTTTTCGTGAGTTTTCAGATTTCTATTTTGAAACATACTTTCCCGCAGGCTGACCGGGTAGCCGATAATTCAAAATGCTGGCGGTGGGAACAGATGAAACCTGTTGATCTGGAGAAGGCGCTCCGCACAGTCCCGGTCGCCTACCTGGTGCTCAGCCCGCTGGAGTGGCATGCGGAAGCTCTGGCATTCGGATGTGACCCGGCTGTCGGTACCGAAATTGCGGAGCTGGCCTGGAAAATGACCGGCGGGGTGATCATACCAACTTTGTATATAGGTTCAGAAACCGAATATAAGGACTGGACTTCCACAGGGCTGACCAGCTATTGGGGAATGGAGTGGAATACCAAGGAACATAATCCGGGTTCCTTGTATGTAAGCAATCATGTCGTTGATCTCCTGGTACGCGACATGCTGGCAGCGATCGAAAGGGAAGGATTCAAAGTCTGCGTGATCGTGAGCGGGCATGGGGCTACGGAATATGTCAGGATATTGAAGGGATTTGAAGGCGCTTATCCGGGCGGCGATAAAATGAAGGTATTTTATTCAAACCTGGTTGACAAGCCGAGGCCCGAAGGCATTGATTTTACAGGATCGGGCGGACATGCGGATTTTGCGGAAGCCAGCGTACTGGGTGCGGTTGATCCGGGCCTGGTGGATAAAAGCATGTTCGGCAATCATCGCCGCGATCAGAAAGTAGGCATTCTCGATACGAACCTGGAAAAGATCGATTATAACAAAGGCCGGGCCAGCATAAATTACAGGTCTGAGCGGTTGGCTGAAACCGTGAAATATTATCTAAGTACTCTTAAATAATTGGATGATGGAAAACGGGAGATTGGGAAAATCAAATAATTGACCGTGTATTAAAGTATAACAATTTTCATTCGGAATCTAAAAGGCTTCGTACATATCATCGTATTCAAAGGCGCCGGCCAAACTTCCTGAATAAATCCAGATAAACCAGGTCTTCAGACCAGCCCTCCTGGTCAGACGAGCCCCCCTGGTCAGACCAGCCCTCCTGGTCAGACCAGCCCCC
>DATDPY010000038.1:0-9571 GCA_035292565.1 Cyclobacteriaceae bacterium
GTATGTTTCGACAGCTATTTCGACCACAGGACAGGATTCGAATTCGACCTTACCGCCGCTGGAAGCAAGATAGATCTTATTCTCCTGAATAATCGCTGGGACACGAATTGGAACCCGGTCTGGTATGGGAAAGTGGGTATGGAGGATTCGGCCTGGGTCGCAGAGTTCCAAATCCCCTTGAGCCAGCTTCGGTACGGAAACGCGAAAGAGCATACGTGGGGGCTTCATTCCTGGCGATGGATCAACCGTTACCAGGAGGAAGACCAATGGAACCTCATACGCAGGGATGGTCCCGGTCATTTGTATTCGATCGGTGAGCTGCATGGGGTAAACGGCATCACAATGAAAAGGAAGCTGGAGCTTCTTCCGTATTTAGTCGGAAAATACAGGACTTACCCCAGGGAAGTGGGGAATCCATATTCATCGGGAAGTGATAAAAAGTTTTCCGTTGGCTTGGATGGAAAGGCCGGGCTATCCAGTGATTTCACACTCGATTTTACAATCAACCCCGATTTCGGCCAGGTGGAAGCCGACCCTTCGGTGCTTAATTTATCTGCATTCGAAGTTTTTTATGATGAGAAACGACCATTCTTCCTCGAAGGGAAAAATATACTTGATTTTAACTTCGGCGGGGGCATGCTGTTTTATTCACGCCGGATCGGACATGCGCCAATGGCCATGCCTGAGCTGGATGAGGATGAATATTCCGAACCGGCAGACCTGACTCCGATCCTCGGGGCGGTGAAAATTACAGGTAAGACTAAAAACGGACTCTCGATCGGTATCATGGAAAGTCTCACGGACAGGAAAATGATCGGGATCACGACACCGGGCAAAATCTGGGAGCAGGCCGCAGAACCGATGACTAATTATTTCGTAACCCGGGTTCAGAAAGATATCCACGAAGGCAATACCCTGATCGGGGGAATGCTGACGGCAACCAACCGCTTCCTGAATGATTCAAACCTGTACATTCTGAACAGGTCCGCATATACCGGCGGTATAGATTTCAGGCATCATTGGAAAAACAAGACGTACTTCATTGATTTCAAATCCGTGTTCAGCAATGTTTCGGGAGAGAATGAAGCTATGCTTGGCGAGCAGACCTCGTCGGCCAGGTATTTCCAGCGGCCGGATGCGGATTATGTTCACCTCGATAGTGCGATAAATCGTCTCGCCGGAAACGGGGGGTCCGTCAGGGTTGGCAAAGGCAGCAATGGAAAATGGAGATATTCGGCCGGAATTTATTGGCGGACGCCGGGCCTGGAGCTGAATGATATCGGGTATTCGCAGGAATCGGACATGATGGGCCAAGAAATATCGGTTGGATACCTTGAAACGGTGCCCCGCGGCATATTCCGTGAATATTCAGCCTTCTTTGAACAATCCAGGGCCTGGAATTTCGGAGGCATTAATACAAATTCGGAATATTCCTTAAACTGGCGTTCGGTCTTCACAAATAAATGGCGATTGAATGCGTCGTGGATGAGGTTCAGTGCAGCTTATGATCCAAGGCTGCTCAGGGGGGGGCCGTCGGTTTGGATGAAAGGATTCTGGCATAACAGGTATAGCATCAATACGGACCCATCCAGGAAATTGGCATTTGAATACGGGATCCATTTTCACTTCTTCGATGATCAGGTTTCAACATCGTGGCAAACCTTTACTGAAA
Source organism: Cyclobacteriaceae bacterium (assembly GCA_035292565.1). GTDB lineage: Bacteria > Bacteroidota > Bacteroidia > Cytophagales > Cyclobacteriaceae > DATDPY01. Next base: position 1,673 of record DATDPY010000038.1, read on the forward strand.
TTTCATATCGCCCTGCCAATTCCCTGCGGTTGTCCGTTGATGCCGATTATTTGGAAACAGGTGACAATTACCAGTATGTCGGCGAGATCCAGTCGAGCGCAGGGCCCCGATATATATTTTCATTTCTCCAGCGGGAAACCCTGGCCCTGACATTCCGGGTCAATTATGCGCTTACTCCGGATTTCACGATTCAATACTATGGGAACCCGTATTTTTCACTTGGCGACTACGGTCAATTTAAATATGTGTGCGATTCCAGGTCGAAACAATTGGAAGATATCTACCATATATACTCCAGTTCGGAAATCCTGCTTAATCCGCCCGATAACTGTTACTACGCTCAGGAAAACAGCCAGGCAGTTCAGCCCTATTCATTCGATAACCCTGATTTCAATTTTACCCAGTTCCGTTCCAATCTCGTTGCCAGGTGGGAATATAAACCGGGATCAACTCTGTACCTGGTATGGACACATGGTCAGTCGCAATATGTTAACGTCTCGCGCTTTTCGATGAACGATAATTTCGGGAACATGTTCAACATCCCCTCTGACAACATTTTCCTGCTCAAACTCAGCTATTGGTTTCAAATATAAAGCGACACTCTCCAAAAGTTTAAAACTTTTGGAAAGTTTTCTTTGACCGAAAGACTAGTCAATCCATACCGGGAGGTGCTTCCGGACGAATTCATCGTCGGTAAGTTCGGGGTATTCTTTATAAATCCTTGAGATCTCTTCTGCCTGTCCGGGAGATAAATTTTCTTCCGGATCGAGACACCAGGTTCCGCGAAGCAAACCCTGTCGTTTTAATACTTCATGGATCCCGGCAACGCAGCCCTTAAAGTTATTTGCGGCATCGAACAAGGCTGCATTGGTATCGGTGATCGCTGCGCCTTTGGTGATCATTTCCGCCGGAATATTCTTCCCGGAAGATTTGATCTTTTTTATTTCCTTTAATAATTCAACCGCCTTGCTTGTCCATACCGCCCAATGCCCCAGGAGGCCCCCGGCGATCTCTTTTTCCTGGATCTCTCCGTTGATTTTAAACCGGTAAGTTGTAAGGAGGTCAGCCACAATATTATCGTCATTTCCAGTATACAGCACGATTTCACTGTGCCTGGAAGAATGACATACCGCCCTGACAACGTCCAGCGTCTGGTACCTGTTGAACGGAGCGATCTTCACAGCATGAACATTGGGTATTTCTGCGAATTCCTTCCAGAAGTCAAAACTGAGGACCTTTCCGCCCACTGCAGGCTGCAAATAAAAACCAAAAATCGGGATAACTTCCGATACCATGACGGTCCTTTCGATCAGGCCTGATTCGGACCAGTCATCGAGGCCGCCCATGCTCAGGAGTCCCAAGTCATAACCCAGGCTTACCGCCAGCTCTGCTTCTTTCAGCGCCTGATCCGTTGGTCCGACGATTCCCGCAATTTTAATAAACGGTGTGTTTAGATTTGCGGCGGCAACCTGCTCGATAGCCAGCTCGAGCACCGGTTTATATAATCCATATTTCGGATTACGGATCTGGAACTGGGTGGTATGGACGCCAACTGCTATTCCACCCGCGCCGCTTGCGATATAATATTTAGTCAGGGCGCGTTGCCTGTTTTCATCCAGCTTCCTTTCCCGGCTCAGGGCAAGGGGATGGGCAGGGATCACACATCCTTCCTGAAGCAAAGACAATACTCGATCATCGGGGTATTTCATAATTAAAATTTTCCTTTGCGCTCCTGGAAATGGGTAGGCTTGTCGATGGTTTCACCACCTTCTGACAGCCATTTCGAAAGGGCGTCGATCATCATTTGCAGGTTTACCCTGGGATGGCCCAGCAACTTGCCGACCCTGGAAGCGTTGCTCAGCAGTGCCGTGGGCTGTTCCGTATTGATGAAGTCCGGGGCTTTCCCGAAACGCTTCCCAAATTCGCCCGCGATCTTCCTGACAGATTCGGTCTTTGGCCCGGTTATGTTGAATATTGCAGAAGGAGAGGAACACAATTTCAGCGATCTCAGAGCATATTCATCGGCATCGCCCTGCCAGATTACGTTAACAAAGCCAGTTCTCAGGTCGATCTTTTCTCCTGATTTTACCATCCGGCCGATTTCAAGCAATACGCCGTACCGGAAATCGATGGCGTAGTTCAGCCTGAACAAAAGGGTGGGGGTATGGTTTTTCCCGGAAAAATATTGAAAGATCCGTTCCCGCCCGAGACAGGACTGACCGTATTCTCCCACCGGGTCGGGCCTCGTCTCTTCCGTTGAGCCGCCGGAATCAGCCGGCATATAGGGATATACATTTCCCGTAGAGAAGACGACGATCCTCGAATCCCGGAACTTTTCCGCAACCCTGCCCGACAGGTAGGAATTCATCGCCCAGGTATAAGGCTCATTTCCCGTGGTCCCGAATTTAGTACCGGCCATGAATATGATATTCTTCACCTCGGGAAGGCCCTGCAATTGTTTTTCCTCGAGCAGTTCGGTTTTGATGATGTCGATTCCCTGTTTTTCGAGCCGGGCTATAATGGATTTATCGCTGAAACGGGAAACGGCCATCACCCTCGAATTCTTTCCGGCTTTCATCAGCGCGCTCTTGGCTTTTACAGCAAGGGAGGGCCCCATTTTTCCCCCGGCGCCGAGGATCATGATATCGCCGTCGAGGACAGACAAATCCTGAACCAGTGCATTGGAGGGAGCATACAACTCATCGTGAAGTTTTTCCAGCTCGGTCATATACAGAAATTCAGTTTAAAAATAAGATGAATCCGGAGAATAATTATACCTAATTATTCCGTAAATCAATAAATTGCCGGGTTAATAAATTAATTTTTATGGATGATATGCCGGTTTCGGGTTTTCGCTGGTTTAGCCCGCTGGGCATCAGCGTTCTCTTATTTATGTTTAGCGGAATATTCCGGATTATTATCGGAGTTATGACTCCTGTTTTAATAAACACAAAAATCGGGACGCCAATGATCATCATGTCGCCACGTGCCGACCGCGAATACTTTCGTGAAGACCCTGAAAAAATTCTTCATGAGAATAACCAGGCAAAAAAGATCCGCACTCTGGTCCTGACGTTATTAGCGGGACTTTTGATTACCTCCGGCATACTTACGGTAAGCCTTGCCTGGTTTGCCCTGAGAAGCGGACAAGTATGGTCGCTGCTCACCTTGATAATCGCAGGCATCTGCGAAGCTCCGTTATGGTTCCTGTTCTTCCGGTACTACACGCAGGCAGGTGTACATCTTTCCCTGGCAGATATTCCCCCATTTATTTGGGTCCCGGAACTTTTAATGATACCGGCAGCAACCCTGGCAATGATATTTTTCCTTAACCAGGGTAAATAATTATTACAGGGAAGTGGAAGGTGGAGAGAATTCAAAGTCTGAATATTATAAAAAAATATCTTGACTGTTCCGGAACTATTCCCGAAATTGGATCGGCATTTAGTTCTTAAGAAAATAACCGCTATGCAGCTATGAAAAATCCAAAAGATTATTCCCACTTCGATTTATTGGACCTGATGACGGAGAATCATCAGCAGATCCATGAAACGGTCAGGCTGATTAAGATCATCGGCATTATGCTGGTCATGGTTATGGCCATTGGAGCAATAATAGCCGGTTCAGCCGGTGCCTGAAAACAGAAATTCAAAATTTCCGGGATTGGGGAACTGATCTCGGAATTTCGATTTCGGAAATATAGGGGATCAATATCCAGTAAGATTTTCCCGGATTTATTTTCAGTTGGAAAGGTGTTCGTTTCATCATTTAAGGAGTTACAAGAATGTAAAAGCCCTCCGGGCTAATTTTAGGATGTTATTAAATACCTTTCCGTCACTCTGAGACGAATCGAGATCACAACATCAAACAGAAATATTGAAAGATACGAGTCCCAAAGACTGGCCGTTTTCATTCCTGAAACAATAAAAGTTTGAACCTTTATGTATTTTAAATATTGTATAAGGTACATTGATTTTTACCTCAGGTAAGGAATACATTCTCCCTGATTTTCAGAGATGAATCTCAAAATTCAAACCAGTAGTAATTGAAAAAATCCCATTCATCGTTCGCATAATGCTATTTTTTTTAACAATGAATTAATACAACCCCGGGCTTCTTAACATAACGGTAATAATGTCGGAATGATGGAATAATGTTATAAACCCACCTTTGCCATAAATCAAACATAAACCAAATTATTTGAAAGCTATGAGAAAATTAACCAGCCTTTTATTTATCGCCATCGTTGGTGGGTTCGTATTTCTGTCGTCCTGTACGGAGCAGGAAAAACCAAATCGCCCGGAAATTACAGCCCCCACCGGGACGTTGTCAGTAACTGTCAGTGAACCCCTATCTTTAACCTTTGCCGTCATTACGGCAGGAGGGTATAATACGGCATCAGTTAGTGCAACCGGTGGAACAGCAGCTATCGATTCACAACCAGAAGCAGGGAGCAAAAGCGGTGAGGTTAGTGTTACCTATACGGCCGGTGCCAGTGAAATCGCCGGATCGGTTACCCTGACGGTTACCGATAATGAAAACCAGGATAATTCAACTACAGCCGTAATATCAGTTCTCTCAGAGGTTCTGGTATTCGACGTTACCGGAAATATTACCCAGAACTCAACCTGGGAAACCGGGAAAACCTATATTCTTAAAACCAGGATCGCCGTAGTCTCGGGTGTTACACTTACCATCGAACCCGGAGTCGTTGTTAAAGGAGAAGCCGGTACGGGTTCGAATGCATCGGTTTTGTTGATTGCCCGCGGTGCAAAGCTCATGGCCGAGGGCACAGCCGATCAACCGATAATTTTTACTTCCATAGCCGATGAGATTGCCCCGGGTGAAGTTGAAAGTCCCAACCTCGATCCTGCTCTGAATGGCCTTTGGGGAGGACTATTGATCCTGGGAAATGCGCCGATATCCGCCGATGCCGAAGCAGTTCAAATTGAGGGGATACCAGCCTCCGATCAAAATGGACTTTACGGGGGGACCGACCCGGAAGATAATTCCGGAATAATCCGCTATGTTTCAATTCGTCATGGCGGGGCAAATATTGGCGAGGGCAACGAGATCAACGGATTAACCCTGGGCGGCGTCGGTTCCGGGACCATAATTGAATATGTTGAGATCATAGCCAACCAGGATGATGGCATCGAATGGTTTGGCGGAACTGTCGATGTCATGAATGTCGTTGTCTGGAACCCTGGGGATGATGCCATTGACACCGATCAATCATGGGGCGGTACGCTCGATAATTTTGTTGTAGTAAACGCAGGCGATGAATGTTTTGAACTGGACGGACCGGAAGGCACGATGGAAGCCGGTCATATGATCACCAACGGATCCGTATTCGCAGATGCGGCCGACGGCATCGTCGATCTGGATGACAACTCCATCGTTGAAATGACGAATATCTACTTCTTCGGCTTGACGATCGGCCAGGATTTCGATCTTAATCCTGCAGGCCTCAGCCTGTCGGGTCTTCAGGCAACACTGCCTGCCGCGACAAGCCTAACGGATTTCTTCCTGGGCGGTTCCGATGCAGCGGTAACAGCGGTTGCGGCCAATGGTAATACGGTAGGCGCAGATATTTCAAAATTCCAGGTCTGGTCGTGGACAGCGTTATCCGGATCGCTGGACAATTTCTAAAATAACTGATTGTGAATTTCAGGCTATCCGATGAGCAAATAACCAATCATAACCTATGAAATCCTTAAAATTGTTAGCCACATTTTTTTCGATGCTGATCGCTTCCCTGGCCTTTGCGCAGAATGGCTTTATCAGGGGCGCCATTTATGATGCATCAAACGGGCAGGCAATACCAGGCGCTACGGTTTCCGTTGAAGGCACCAATACGGGAACCATTACCGATCTTGACGGCAAGTTCAGCCTGGCTATTCCGCCGGATACTTACAGCCTGAGGATATCGTTTGTCTCTTATGAGCCGATCATTATTAATGAAGTGCCGGTTAAAACAAATGAGGCAACCGTTCTCGAAGACCTCCGGATGAAGGAGGCCACCTTCGGTCTCGCCGAAGTGGTAGTAACCGGGGCCATGTTCAGAAATAACGAAAACGCCTTGCTTACCCTTCGAAAGAAAGGACCGGGCATTATGGATGGAATTTCCGCGGCCAATTTTAAACTGACAGGCGACGGAGACGCCGCCGCTTCCATTAAACGGTTGCCCGGGGTATCGATTGAGGATGGCAAGTATGTATTTATCAGGGGGCTTGGAGACCGGTATACCAAAACCATTCTGAACGGGATGGAAATACCGGGGCTCGATCCTGACCGGAATACTTTGCAGATGGATATTTTCCCCGTTAATATCATCGACAATATCATCGTGCATAAGTCATTCAGCGCCGACCTGCCTGCAGATTTTACCGGAGGAGTCGTCGATATTGCCATCAAAGAATTTCCCGAAGAGAAAACCGGGGGCATCTCATTGAATGCCGGATATAATCCCGGATTTCATTTTAATGAAAATTTTCTCACCTATAAAGGAGGGAAGACGGATTTTCTCGGTTTCGATGACGGCACCCGGGAGATACCGGCGAGCTCGGATATTCCCTTCTTTTCCGAAGTTGTGGGCAATGCGGATGGCGAAAAAGGACAGCGTTACCGCGAAATTCTGGGAAGATTTAATCCTTCCCTTGCCGCCTTCAAGCAAAAAAGTTTTATGGATTTCGGATTTGGCGCCTTCCTCGGCAATCAGTTTGCCGTTGAAAAAGCAACCATAGGATATAACCTGGCCCTGTCCTATAAAAGCAATACGGAATTTTATCAGGACGCGGAATTTGCCCGTTACGGACTTTCCGCCGATCCTGCTGAAAATGAAATGGATGTCAGGGAATTCCAGTCGGGCGATTATGGCGTGAGAAATGTATTGTTAAGCGGGCTGGCGGGATTGGCGATAAAAACCCTGAAATCAAAAATCCGTATTAACCTCCTGCATCTTCAGAATGGTGAATCCAAAGCCGGCATTTTCAATTATTTTAATAATGATCAGGGCGCCATCTTCTCCGGATTTCAGCACAATCTCGAATACAATGAACGGTCGCTCACCAACCTGCTGATCCATGGCAAGCATTCAATATTTAATTCAGGATGGGAAATCGAATGGAAGCTTTCCCCGACCATCTCAGCTTCACATGATCCAGATATCAGGTTTACACGATATGAAGACCGGAACGGAACATACTCCATTGGGACCGAAGTCGGTTTTCCGGAGCGAATATGGAGGGAACTGGATGAAACGAATCTTGCCGGGTTATTCCACATTTCAAAGGATTTTAAATTCAGGGGACAGAACGGAAAATTCCAGGCAGGCGGGGCATATACTGACAAAACCCGCGATTTTATGATCAGGAGCTTCGCCCTCAACATCAGGAATGTGCCCCTGACGGGCAACCCGGATGAGCTATTCTATCCGGATAACCTGTGGCCGATGGGAGGAAATATATCCAGCGGCACAACCTACGAGGCGTCATTTATTCCGACAAATCCAAACCAGTTCAATGCGCATACCCAAAATGCCGCCGCTTACCTTTCTGCCGAGATGGGCATTTTCAGGGACCTGAGGACGGTAATCGGTCTGCGTACCGAAAAATACATCCAGTATTATACCGGCCAGGACCAACTGGGAAATAATATACTCAATAATGAAAAGGTTCTCGATAACCTCGGCATTTTCCCCTCGATAAATCTTATCTACAGCCTTCATGAGAATCAGAACCTTCGGTTATCATTTTCCAAAACAATAGCCCGGCCTTCTTTCAAAGAATTATCTTATGCGGAAATTTTTGATCCGGTGAGCGGCCGCACTTTTATCGGAGGTTTATTCCGTGATGCCAATGACATCGCAGCTATTGAATACTGGGACGGAAAACTGAC
>DATDPY010000039.1:0-4351 GCA_035292565.1 Cyclobacteriaceae bacterium
GTTCGTACAATATTTTTCAAAACAACGATGCGGCCCGAGCACGACCGGCTATCTCTCGCCCTGCCATATCGACGACGGGGTGAGAATGGATAACGGCCAACACCAGGATGCCACGGGCGGCTGGCACGACGCCAGCGACCTCCGTAAATGGATCAGCGCCACCATCTATGGGATGATTGGCATGGGCAAGAAAATGCAACTTCATCCCACCCTGAACCGGATAGCCACCATCGATGAACTGCGTTGGGGAAACCGATATTTCCTCGCCATGCAGGAGCCGCAGGGATATATTATGAATTATATCGGCGGCGATGTGAAGAAGCATTCCGACAGCAACCGGTGGACCGACAACGAAGAGGGCCCTGAAGGCGGGGAACTGGCTTTCGTGAAGCCGAATACCGGAAAATCGACGGCCGACATGCTGCTCATGGGCACAAAAGACGATCGCGTCATCCGTACCGACGCCCTGGAAGGTTCCGGTCAGTATAATTTCATCCTGGCTGAAGCCCTGATGGCCGGCATCATGAAAACCGATGATCCCGCTTATTCCGCAAAATGCCTGGATGCCGCCGTCAGGTGTTTCAACTGGAGCCTGAAGGAAGTGAAGAGGGATGATTCCGGCACCATTGGCGCGGCCATGCTGGCATCCCTGGAACTGTTTAAGGTAACGGGGCAGGAAACGTACAAAACCTTTGCCAAAGAACAGGCTGCGGAGCTGAAAAAACTGCAGGCGCCACAAGGCCACGGCGGGATCAGCGGCTTTTATTTCTATGCCACGCCGGCGAAGGAGCCATATAAGAATATATGGAACGGATGCGAGGAACTGATCGCCCTATGCGATATGGTAAAAATGTTTCCTTCCGATAGCGATGTCAGTCTCTGGAAGGACATCATCAGCCATTATACCAGGGATTACCTGATGACTTTCACCCGCAGGAACAGCTTCGGCATCGTGCCTTTCGGACTTTTCACCGGCAATGATCCGGGCGGGAACCGGAAGATCGGGGATTATTGGTACCGGTATTTCATGCAGCCCGAATCCGATTGGTGGGTGGGAATAAATGCCAACCTGGCCTCGTCGGGGATCGGGTTGTTGAAGGCTTCGGCAATTTTGAGTGATCCTGAACTGAAGGCATATGCCCAAAAACAACTTGACTGGATCCTCGGAGCAAATCCATTCAACAGCTCCACCATGGCCGGTGTGGGATATAACCATCCCAGGCATTTCGCCGGCAGTACTTTTATCCCGAATACCCCGATCATTCCCGGAGCGGTGATCAACGGACTTGGAGGCGATCACGACGACCTGACGGTAATCGGGAATGGTAACTGGCAGATCTCGGAGTACTGGACGCCGATGGTAGCCTATACCCTGTGGCTGATGGCCGAACTTTCCGTATCGGAATAGTATTGGGGGGAGATGTGGCTCATTTAAATCTGAAATCGCCCCTGAAGCAATATGATATGATTCAGGGCGCACATCGAACATCGGACGGAGCGTTAAGAAAATGTCTGGCAGACATTTTTAGAGACGGGCCAGGTTGCAGGACTGGCATCATTTTTATATTATTTGTTCTGAAGAATTATATATTTATCCCACTCCACCTTGAAATCGAAAAATAAAAAAAGAAACGTTATCCCCGGTTTCCCGGAGACCTGGCGCGGGGGTATGAAAACCGAGGTCCCCCGTTGATATCCACAGTTGGAATTATTAATATCTACTCGCGATGGGTGACGTCATTTTAGGATAATTCTTTTTAATTTCATCCGTACATTCATGATAATTCTTTTATAACCTGAAAACCGTTTTTTTCACTATGAAAATCAATTCTTCAATTATTCTTTTCTACTTCTTTTTATCCGGCTGCGGAGGTCAATCATTCGATATCCTGCGTTTCGGAGCCGTGGGAGACGGGAAAACCGTGAATACTGTTGCTATCCAGAAAGCCATCGATGCCTGTTTCGAAAACGGCGGGGGTACCGTCATTGTTCCCAGAGGTGTGTTTATCATGGGCACAGTATATTTAAAAAGCAACATTCACCTTTACCTCGAAAGCGGGGCTGTGCTTCGGGGAAGTCCAAACCTGGAAGACTATGCCCCCTTCAACCATGTCCATTACGGGATGTTCTATACTGAAAATTCCGAAAATATCAGTATCACAGGTTTCGGGCAGATCGATGCGAACGGGGATCACTTTTTTGAGCTCGACAAGGCCAAATCGATTCCTTCGGAGATCAAAAAATTCACGAGGCAGGGAGAAAATTACCGCAACGTGAAAGACGGGGGAATCGGCGATGGCCCGGTTGTGCCAAAAGACCGCCCCTACCAGACCCTGATCTTCAGGAACTGCAAAAGGGTGACGTTGCGCGATATATTTATCAGCAGTGCGCCCATGTGGACAATCCTTTTTGCCGATTGCGACGGCGTTAATGTTGACGGGATCCGGCTATGGACCAATATGCTGGCGCCGAATGCCGATGGTATTGATCTGGCGAGCTGCAACAATGTTATCATTTCGAATTGTGACATCAGATCGGGCGACGACGCCATCATAATAGCTGGTTATGACCACCATTTTGAGCTTCCGGGATTTTCGGGTTTAAGGCATGAATCCCAAAATTTTGTGATTACCAATTGTCATTTGCAGTCCTATTCCAGCGCGATCAGGATCGGCTCCCTGGATCAGAATTCCTTCCGCAATGTCATTATCTCCAACACAACTATTACGAACTCGACACGAGGAATCGGGATCTTCCTTCGTGATGAGGGATCATTTGAAAATATCAACGTATCGAATGTGGTGATCGAGACCAGGCTCCGGACCGGTGACTGGTGGGGAAATGCAGAACCTATCCATATTTCGGCGATCCGCGGAAAGGACAGCGTGGAAATGGGTAGCATGCAGAACATTAATTTCGACAATATCATTTGCAAGGGTGAGAATGGCATCCTGGTTTATGGTACGGAAGAAAGCAAGATCCGGAGCGTTTCATTCCGAAACGTGACATTCGAACTTACCGACTCTGATCTGAATGATGTGGCGGGCGGAAATATCGACCTGCGGAATTGCCTTGGTGAAAAACAAATCTTCGCACGGGATATCCCGGGCTTTTATGCACAGCATATCGACGGGCTCGATATTGAAAATTTCAGCCTCACCTGGACCGGCACCCAGATGCCCTATTTTACCCACGGGATCGAGGTAAACAACTTCAGGAACCTGCGGATCCGGCATTTTGAGGGAACCGGGTCGCCGATCAATCCGGCTGCTTACCCTGTGTGGTTGGAGAATGGGGAAAATGCAGATATTGAATTCAATATCAGGGCAAAGAAAATTAATATTCATTAAATGAGAAATATCATAACTTATATATCGGCTATCGTGTTAATGGCTTTTGGCCTGATAACGCTATTCATGAGCAGCTCGGTGATTTTTGATCTTTTTGGGATCCGGGCAAGAGAAGGTAATTATGTACTTTTTGTGGTGTGGTCCAATTTCGTTTCTTCCATTCTTTATCTCCTTTCAGCCTATGGTTTCATGAAAAGTAAAAAATGGACTGCCATTCCTTTAGTCATTTCAACGATTATTCTGGCCGCTGCCTTTATCGGGCTGAAACTCCACATCAACGCCGGAGGGGCCTATGAAATGAAAACCGTCTGGGCCATGGCCTTCAGGACCGGCTTAACATTGATATTCATGTTTATTGCATATTTCGTCATATTAAAAAAACAAAACCGATGAAATCCAGGATTATTATTTATTTGACTGTTATTGCCTTGTTATCCGCATGCGGGCACAAACAGAGTGAACACAACCATGCTGATGACGCTGTTGCGGAAGAACATGATCACGATTCCGGGACGCCGGTACTGGAACTTGACAGCGGGAAGAAATGGGTTGTTAACCCCGAAATGATGGTCCATATCCGGAACATGGAAAAAGATGTTAAGCAATTCGATGGTACTTCCCTTTCCGCGTATAAAGAACTTTCCGGAAAACTGAAGGAATATAATCTTCAGATCACGGCAAGCTGTACGATGAAAGGCAAGTCACACGAAGAACTGCATGACTGGCTGCTGCCGTTTATTGATCTGACAAAAAAGCTTGGGGAGAGCGGGTCGGAAACCCAAGCATCCGAAAATTTCAACCAGGTTAAAAAATCAATTAATACTTTTAACGAGTATTTCGAATGATTCATTCAGGGATACAGGATACGACTAACCCATTTGCTCATGGTAATGCCAACATTAAATTAATATGAGCCTATTAAAGCTAATAGAAAATTACGCGGAATATAATGCCTGGGCGAATACGCGGTTGTCAAACTTTCTCAGGACCAAGCCCGGCGA
>DATDPY010000040.1:0-8088 GCA_035292565.1 Cyclobacteriaceae bacterium
GGTGGACCTGTTCCGGTTTCATCGTAGAAATTCCCGATGGTGAATGACTCTCTCCGTGAATCGACCTTAAAATAATAAGGTTCCCAGCAAACTTAGAAAAGATAAAAAAATCCTCGTATACATTATATAAAGATAACACCCTAATAACACCTATTCTGTCTTTAAGGTTGTAAATAAAGAATAAAAAAAGCCCGGCATAATAATTAATGCCGGGCTTATAAATTTATGGTTCGATATACTATCCTCTTGTACTTGCGGATGGTATCCTTTGCAGGAGGTCGCGCATCTGTGTCTGGCTTTCCTGGCCGATGGTAAAGCAGTCGATGAAATCCTGAGCGAGTGCATACTGAAGGCTCTCGTCGATCCTGTCGGTAAGACCGCCGGCGGCAAAGATCTTCATGCCAATGATCGCCTTACCCTGGGATTTCATTTTCTTCAGAACTTCCACTACGTTCGGCACGGATGCATCCATTACCTTGCCCGCCTGGTTGATTCTGGCCAGGTCGACCTGTACCCAGTCGGAATCAGCGGCAGCTTTCAGCGCCCCGAAAGAATGGCACGATACCCCGTGCATTTTAATGATCCCTTTTTCTCTGGCTTCGGAAAGTACATTCATGGCGCCTTCCTTGATCGAAGGCCAGTTGGCATCCATCATGCAATGGAGCAGGACGATGTCGATGTAATCGGTGCCGATCTCCTGACGGAAGCGGTCGAGGTCAGCCTTCATTTCGGCCTCGGTTGTTGCGTGCGTTTTGGACATGATCGTCACTTTTTCACGCGGAACATACTTAAGACCTTCCTTCAGGTGCGGATGAGTTCCGTACTGGTCGGCAGAATCCCAGAAAAATATACCCTCATCATGAGCGGCTTTTAATAGCTGGGCAACACCCTTTATTCCAAGCTGCCGGGTTTGATTGGAGGCTTTCCCTACACCATGAGTTCCGGTGCCCATCGCCAGCCGCGACACGGTCACTCCATGACCAAGGCTAATCCTGTCATTTGCGAATTTCTTTACTTCGGAAGCAAATAGATGATGAGGGAACGGATCCATCGCCGCAACGCCGGCCGCAGCCATGGATTTCAATATAAAATCGCGTCGGTTCATCATGGTTTCACGGGTTTAAATTGTGTTGTTAAACGCAGTTTCAGGTTTTGGATTTATGAAAATACTCAAAATTTCTAAAATTGTTAACAATATTTCTTCTATACCTGGGAGCAGGCGTCAGGGGTAAGGATAAAATCAGTGATATTGGATACGGTATTGGCATACTGGGGGTCTTTTGAGATCTTCTGCCATCCAGGGTCCTGGGCAAAAACCGCCCAGTTTTTATCGCGCTCCGCCATATCGTTGAAAACAACCATGTAGGTTAGATTTGGCATCATGGTCCCTGCGAGAGTTTCACCGAAGAAGACCGGGAAAAGCCCTGTTTTTTTGAAAAGATCGATTTCCCCGCCTTCATTGAACATCTCAATTTTTTTCATCGCCGATTTCAGGCTGTGTGATTCGTAAGTCCTCATCTCATAGATCCTGGAAGGGTTGCCCATTTTATCGGCCGGGACATTGATCGACGGCAGGTATTTGAAAGCCTTGAAAAGGGTTTTTTCGATCCTTACATAGGCAGGGTCCGACATGGGGGCATCCATGTAATCCCTGGCCGCCGTCATCAGGTCTTTGTTGTCGAGGATCCGCTGCGGCAGGGTAACGAATGATTCAATGCTCTTATGCCCAATGAGCACATAAAGAGAAGGATCGTTCGCTCCGAATTTTACATTAAATACGCCAATCGGCGAGATGCCCATTTTATTCAAGGCCGGGATTGCAGCATCCCGGAAGAAGTCACGAACGGCAGTTTTCCTGGCGCCGGTCGAAAGGCGGTACCTGATCAATTCGAGGTAATCGCCAGGGCTCTCATTATATTCCTTATTAGTCCGAGGTGAAAAACCAAAGGCCGGTAATACTGCTGCGGCTCCGGCTGCAGGGAAAAAATCTCTTCTTTTCATAGTATAAAGTGTTGGTTAATAAATTCGCTTATGAATTGATATGCGTAATTCTTTGAATTCAATATATATTATACGGTATCAATAAACTACATTTTGTATAAAATTCTCCACTGAAGTTAACTTAAAAAATAATCTTTTTCCCATGTTTAGAGCCTATGCGGGAATATGGGTTTATTTTTCTATAATGTTTTTCACTAAATGATTCCGGATTATTTGCTAATTTTAATTATTCCGTTAATTTTAACAGAGGTAAACAAAGTCATTTTTAGATCTCGCCATTTTTTTTAATTGATTCCAGCCTGAATGAAAAAAGCGACGCTCTCATATATATTTGTTTTTGTCGTATTTACAAATGTTATAGCGCAATCAATATCTAATACCTCAAATATTGAAAAATCAATTTCAACAGGAATAAATATTTCCAATTATGTTTTTAAGAGTTCCCTGGATGTCTATGAGTATCTAACAAATGCAGAAGTGCCCAGAAATGTTAACTTTAATATCGGATTTAACATCGAATTGTCCGACCCTCAGTTCAGCAGGCATTTTTCGATAAAATCAGGGGTATCCTATTTTAAAATTAAAAATGAATACATATATATTGAACTCGGCATACCTGGCGCGAAAAGCACATATGATGTTAAAATTAAAAATCATTATCTTAAAATTCCATTCCTGATCAATTATAACCTGGGCACGGGAAACATTATTCCATATTTTTTCCTGGGGACACACGCGAACTTCGCTTTTAAAAAATTGAATAATATGATTGAAACACGGCAAACATACACAGACACAGCCATTTTTGTAAAATCAGCCATACCAGTAAATTATAAATATAGAGAGACAGCATTAGATTATGAATTAATGGGAATATCCTTTGGCGGAGGAATAAAATATTTAGGTGAAAAAATGCCAGGATATTATATAGAAATAAAATATGACTACATACGCAGCCTGATAAGATTCACGAATATTGATATGAGGTCCCGAAACTTGTTCATAACATGTGGTATAATTTTTTAATTGTTATTCATAAAATAAGACATTACAAACTATTATAACCCTTAATATTTTTCAATATGAAATCTATTATTTTTTCCTTTTTCTATTTGTTTTTTGGCTTTAATGCATTCTCTCAGTATCAATCCGGCTATTTATTAAATTATAATAGTGATACAACGACAGGTTTCATCAGGATCCAGTCCGGGAAGATCAATTGCCGGCAGGTATTTTTCAAGACCAATATGCAGGATGAAGGGACTTTATACATGCCGGGCGAAGTAAAAGGCTACTCCATTTCCAACGGAGATAGCTATCAGACGGAAAGCATTACTTACAGGGAAAAGACTCTGACCGCAAATAATTTGCTCGAGGAAAGCAAGAGAAATGCCGAGGAAAGCGAACCTGTGATGGTCAATGATACGGCGTTTTTATGCATTTTAATCACCGGGAAAGCGAGCCTTTTTTCCTATTACGATGACAATGCCAATGAATACTTTTTCATCAGGAAAGAAGGGGATAATATTTATGAGCTATACCAGTTGATGAAATTTGGGCGCTGGCGCGAGGGAAGTTTTATCAAGGGGGGGTACAGGCTTGAAAAAAATTATCTTGGGATTTTACGGTTCTTATTTAATGATTGCCAGGGATTGATGCCAAAAATTGATAAAACAGACTTTACTGAAAGCGCCCTGATTAAAATTACGAGATTATATAATGACTGCGAGGCCGGTAAATGATATTTCGAAAAACTATTCTTCAACCTACTTATTATTAGTTCAGCTTAAATTATGCAAAGAATAAGGCAATATGAAAATAATACTCCCCGTCTGTCTTGTAATCCTGGTTATCCGGGAAGCTCAATCACAATCCATAGCCCGGACCGCTAAAATAGAAAAGTCAATAGCTGTCGGCGTGAATGTTTCAAATTATGTTTTTGAAAGTTCTACGTATATCTACGGCTATCTTACGGATGCCGATAAACCGAATTCCACAACCTTTAATATGGGCTTTTATGTGAAATTGTATAATCCTCAGTTGAGCAACAGATTCTCATTAAGCAGTGGATTAATTTTTTTTAAAATCAATCAAAATTATGTCTTTATCGATTCGTACTCAGTTTATAACAGGAATATATATGATGTGACACTGAATAACAGCTACTTAAAAATTCCATTTCTGATTAATTATGATCTTACAAGCACTTCCGTAAGGCCGTATTTGCTAATCGGCACACATTCTAACATTATCCTCAGGAAGTTCAATTATGTGACGATTACCCGCGAAACTCAAACAGGCAGCACGGTCAGTAAGCAACCTGCGATATCACCGCATAGTTTTATTGAAGATGCAACCAAAAATCTGGAGCTCATGGGCCTGTCCATTGGTGGAGGAATTAAATTTTCAAGTAAAAAAAGACTGGCGTATAATATTGAATCCAAATTTGAAAATATTTCAAGCCTGAGCAATATTTTAAATCTCGGTCAAAGATCAAAAAGCCTTTTCCTGACTTTTGGTGTTATCTTCTGATTTTCTTATTCTTTGAAAATGCCGGTAAAAATTTCAGATAAATTTATTTCAATATGAAAAATCCTGTAATGGTATTCCTTATGATAATTTATTTTATCCCGGAATTGAGTGCACAGCCCGGATACCTTCCGGGATATATTGTATCTCAATCCGGCGATACAATCCGGGGATTCATCAAAAGACAGACAGGGAAATTATATAGCCAAAAAGTTGTCTTTAAAGAAAGCAAATCGGCGGAAGATGTCACTTATGCCCCTGGTGATATAAAGAGTTACTATATCCTGGCTGGAGAATTATTCATTTCAGAAGACATCACCTATCAAAAAGTGAACCGGGATCCGAATCTCATTTTGGATGAAAGTAGACAAAACGTTTCTAACCCTGAAACGGTGAAAACAACTGCCTTCCTAACCGTACGCGTACTGGGGCCGGCCAGTTTATATATTTATTATGATGATAATGCAAATCCATACTTTTTTATTCGAAAATATGGCGATAAACTATATGAATTAAACCAACTGCTGAAATATTACCGTCAGGAAACCAACGGCGTTGTGAATGAAGGGTACAGGATTGAAAAAAACTATATCGGAATACTAAATTTTCTGTTTAACGATTGTCCCGAAATCTCTAAAATAATCGAGGAAACCGAACTCGTGGATTACGAACTGGTAAGGTTAACCACGGCTTATAATAAATGTGTATCCCCGAATGATTTAATGGAAGAATTTTCATCCTCAAAATTGCTGGAATCTGATAAGTCGGTTCACCTTGGATTAAATTCTTCCGGATATACATTTTCCGGAGCTGCCCCTAGTCGTTATTACCTTACGAAGGCAGATCCATTAAAATCCCAAAAATTAAATTTCGGTTTTAGGCTGGAGCTTTTCAGTCCAAAATTAAGCAATTCGTTTTCGGTCAGTACCGGCCTGACATATTTCGCCATTTATCAGCAATACCAGTACCATCAAAATATTGGCCAGAATGTGGATGACCTTTATGATGTTACACTCGAAAATCATTATATCCAGCTCCCGATCATCCTGAATTATAATTTAAAACTCGGAGTTATAATACCCTATGCTTTTATCGGCACCCATTCAAACATCGTAATTAAAAAGAATAATACAATGGTTGTTACCAGGACAACCGCCCTCGGGAGCACCATTGAGGAGAAGCCGGCAATCTTTAACCTGGCTACAGGGGCGGATGCAACCCGTAATTTTGAAATTATGGGCGTTTCAACAGGAGGCGGGTTAAAATATCTCGGAAAAAAAATGCCGGGTATATTCTTCGAAATTAAATACGATCAGAACTGGGGTTTGAGTTTGTTAACGGAAGTCAGTCAGAAAGCGAAAAGTCTCTTTTTAACTTTCGGTATAATCTTCTGATATTTTATTATGGTTTATCGCCGCTGATCAGGGCCATCATAAGCACCGCCCCGGCAGTCCCGTCCATGGTTGGCTCATTGGTCGAGTAATCGCCAATATCGTCGTGATATACCACGTAACTGTTCTGAAATGCTTCGAATTCATCAGGCTCGCTTAATTCCAGCCCGATTAGCAACCTGTAAATCGTACCGTATACCGGGCCGTCGACAAGGCCGCCGGGTACCTCTTTCCTGGTCATGGCCCAGGTGCTGGTATGCACGTCCTGCGGGTATTCCCCATCCTGCGGTATATTCATGAACATAGAAGTTCCCCATGGATTTTTGCCGAGGAGCCAGTCCCTTTGTGCAAGCATAAAATCGTGATACTGCATGTCGCCGGTCATTTGTTCGTACAGAATGATCTGGGTGGCAAGCGATGTTACCAGATTGTTGGAGCACCAGATGAAAGGAGCCCCCTCCGAATAAATATTTTTCCTGCCCCGTTCAAGGCATTTTTCGATCCCCGACCTGTAATAACCTGCAAGCTTTCCTTTCATGCTTTCATCAACATGGGGGTAGAGTGCGTAATGTCCCATATTGATAAAGGGGTAATATTGATAATGAGCTACCGAATCGAGTTCCATCCATGAAGTTACTGTTCCTGCCATGCCGGCATACCGGATGGCGTCGGTGAGATATTTTTTATCGGACGTGGCAGCATATAATTCGGCCGCGGCCCATTCCATATCATCTGCCCAGGTTTCTTCATTATACCTGTAGGGGGCTCCATAGGAATTTCCCTGCTGGTAGCCTTCTTTTGCTTTCCCCATTTCATAAAGTTCTATGGCAGCCTTCAGGCACTGATCGGCATACAGATTGTCTTTGAGATTATTCCATATCCTGTATCCAATGGCCATCGCTGCAGATGACCGGCCGGCGACATTGGCAATTCCGGTGACGATGCTCTTGAATTTGCCTAATCCCTGGGGTTGGCCGTTGGCGAAATAAGCCACCCTGTAGCCTCCTTCCCCCCAGCCATAATCGGAAATCTCCTTATAGGGCAATTTCCAGCCTTTGTGGTCTCTGTCATCGCCGACCTGATGGATCAGCCAGTCGGGACGGGGATGCAGTTTATGGATCCAGTCGAGTCCCCATTTGGCCTCATCGAGCACATCAGGAATTGCATTGGCTGAGTTTTGCCCGAGCTCATTGAAGCGATCATTGAAAATTTCAGGCGCTGCTTCATAGGCTTTCATCATGATGGCGGAGGCGAAGCTTCCGGTGATCAGGTATTTGAGCTGGTCGCCCGCATCATGCCAGCCGCCTGTTACATCTACATAGGTTGAATCAGGTACGGGACCATACATTACCTTGCCGTCATGCTGGTGACATACCTCATTAAAAAACGGATTGTAACCGCATCGTTGTTGTCGCATGAATTCCAGCAGGCCATCGGCATATTCATCATAAACATCAGGGCCTATCGGGAAACTCCGGGAAATTGCATCCTTGCCTGACAGGATCTGATAATTACCTTCTTTCTTCAGTATGGAAAAATCAAGAATGTAATAATACCCGAAAGGCGCCCAGCCTGGCAGGCTCGATTTCACAGCCTTCCCTATATAGGCGGCTTTCTTAGTTCCTGCGGGGACGACCTGGAATTTTTGAGGAATCGGAGAGTTGGAAAAAGCAACCGCGATCTTTGTGTCCCCGGGCAGGTACCCGGCCTGGTTGATGCGGAAATATATGCCTTCGTCTTCCGAACTTCTTTTCAAATAGAACCCGGCGAGAAGAAGTATTCCGGAAGCAATAACGATGGTTGTGAAAAAATATCTTTTCATGAATCGAGTGAATTATCCTGCAAATTATAGATTACTAAGATAACGCCAAATAATGCGGGAATTGTGCGTTTGCCTGAATGATTCAGCAACTCTTGTCCTGCAGGATTTCTCCGGCAAGGATGCCGGTACCTGCTCTTTTATGATCCTGATCCGGAAGAGACCTGGCAACAATTTCGGCAATATCGAAGACGCGGATATCCCTGCCTTTGGAAAAGGTTTTTTTGCAAAGGGGGCAGGAGGTTACAAGGTAATCCGGCTTGTATTTAAAGTATTCAGCCAGGGTATTGTCGCGGATATTGTCCCTCTCATCCATTGTTATTTTGATATTCGCAAGACTCCCGCCAC
>DATDPY010000041.1:0-5520 GCA_035292565.1 Cyclobacteriaceae bacterium
AAACCGGTAAAATAAGCTTTGGTCAATTTAAAGTGGCAGCGCTGGGCTTCCTCAGCTTATTCTCGCTGGTAGGCATCATGTTTTACGGACTTCCTTTTTATTATGATTTCTGGGTGCAGGATTTTGGCTGGTCGCGCGCCACGGTTACTTCGGGATTTACATTAGCAAAGATCATTGTCACCCCGGTGGCATTTATTGCGGGCTGGATGATCGATCGTTACGGACCCAGGAGGCTCATGGTCGCCGGCATTCTGATGGGTGGGACAGCGCTGATCGGACTGGGCATGGCCTCGTCGCTCTGGCAATTCTATTTCTTTTACCTGTTGAATGCCTTGGGATATATGTTCGGCGGTCCGCTGCCTAACCAGGTGATGATTTCGAGATGGTTCGACACTGCCCGCGGGAAGGCCATGGGAATAGCCTACCTCGGTATCGGCGTCGGCGGGATGCTGGTTCCCCAGATCGCAAAGGCGCTTAATATCTCATTCGGATGGCATACAGCCCTTACCTTGCTGGGCATCCTGATGATCCTGATCGCCCTGCCCATGGTCCTCTTCGTAAAGGATAACCCACCCCAGCTACAAACATCCACGTTGGAACAGCCAAAGATCCCGTTGAAAGATATATTGAGCAAATGGCCTTTTTACCTGCTGTTGATCGGGAGCATGTGCTCGATCGGGGCTGTGAGCGGGACAAACCAGAACCTGAAATTGTTTTTCCGATTCGATCTTGAATACACCCAGGAAATGGCGGCCAATGTAATTTCCCTGGTATTGGCATCCAGCATCGTAGGCCGGCTCCTGATGGGCTGGCTTGCCGACAGGATGCCGAAAAAATATGTGATGATCCTGATCTATGCCCTGGTGGCCGGGGCGATTCCGCTACTGTATTTTGCCAGAACACCCGGCGTCATCTACATTTTCGTGGTTATCTTCGGGATTGGCATGGGAGGCGATTACATGATCATTCCTCTGATGGCCGCTGAGCTCTTTGGGGTAAGGGTGATGGGCAGGGTCATGGGCATCATTCTCACAGCCGACGGCCTGGGTGAAGCCCTCTCGCCGATGCTGGTTGCCTGGCTGCGCGATCAGAGCGGCAGTTACGCAAACGGATTCACCGCCCTCATATTTCTGGCCCTGTCAGGAATGATCGCCATTTCATTTTTGCCGCGTAAAAAGCAAAGTCTATGACCGTTTACCGGAAAATGAAACCGGAAGATGTCACCGCCGGCCTGTCGCTCTGCCGTATAGCCGGATGGAACCAGATTGCACGCGACTGGGAAATGTTTTTGCACCTCAACCCGGATGGATGCATCGTTGCCGAACAGGAAAAAGTGATCGGAACGGTGACGACAGCCAGGTACCAGGACCACTTTAACTGGATCGGCATGGTACTGGTCGATCCTGCTTTCCGGCGCCAGGGCATCGGCTTGCAACTGATGCATGAATCATTAAATACGATCTTGCCCGGCGAAACGGCAAAGCTTGATGCCACACCTGCGGGACGGGAAATTTATTTAAAGCTGGGTTTCATCGAAGAGTATAACCTGAGCCGGATGCAGCTCAACACCATCCCCCGCTCCGATAAACCCAATGGGGCCCGCCCATTGCCGAAGAATGCGATTCCTTCCCTGTCTGAATTTGACGGCAGGATCTTCGGCGCCGATCGAAGGGTATTGTTGGAATGGATGTTCGAGGGCGCGCCGCAGTATGCTTTTGTGATGGCCGGAGAAAATGAAATTCAGGGCTATTGCCTGGGAAGAAATGGATTTAATTATACACAGATCGGGCCTGTAATTGCTCGCGACCGGAGCATCGCCGAAATGCTGGTTATTTCTGCCTTGAACCGTTGCCCCGACAAGCCTGTCATACTGGACACACCCCGATTCGACCCGGAATGGACGGCGTGGCTTAATTCAATAGGATTTGCCGAACAACGTCCCTTGATCAGGATGTACAGGGGAAGCAATACTTTTCCGGGTATCCCCGAAAATCAATTTGCTATCCTTGGGCCGGAATACGGATGAGAATATTTCTGTGAAATTTTTTAAAGATTTTCTAAAGCGAATCTGAATATTCAATCGTTCTGATAATTAACCAGGCCGTTAAGTGATCAACTAATTGTTTGTAACGGAAACTGTCCATTCCGGCCGAAAGGTTTAAAGGTTGGGTGATTTGGATCGGGGAGATTTAATAAAATGGATATATGATATTGGATATTTGATATGAGATATGAGATATGAGATATTTTCATCCTGCTTCTGAAGGAAAGGCGGCAATAAAACGGGAATACATGAAACCCGGCCGCATTCCGATTCCTGCAGTGTGTTCTCAGCCAATTTGGGTTATTGATTTTTTCCGATCTTTCTGCTTAAATTCACAATTGCGCACATTAAAAAATAACTTTTAATTCTTATTACTATGGCTAAAAAAAATGTAAAGAAATCAGCCCGCAAATCAGCTAAAAAAGTAACGGCAAAGAAATCCGTTAAAAAAACAGCTAAAAAGCCGGCGAAAAAGAAAGCGTCAAAACCGACCCGCCCTGCCAGGAAACCCGCAGCTCCTGTTGTCCGGAGGACGAGGATGATCAATACCTACCTGACATTCAACGGCAATTGTGAAGAAGCTTTTAATTTCTACAAATCTGTGTTTGGAGGCTCATTCTCCATGATCCAGAAATTCAAAGACATTCCGCCCTCGGCCGGTGTGCCGATGGATCCGGCTGAAGGAGAGCGGATCATGCACGTCGCCCTTCCGATTGGCGGGGGAACAATTCTGATGGGCAGCGATACTTCCGGCTTCATGGGCCCGGTCAATTCGGGGAGCAATTATTCCATTTCCGTTCACGCAACCAGTAAGGAAGAAGCCGACAGGCTATTCAACGGGCTTTCTGCAGGCGGCAAAGTGACCATGCCGATCGCGGACATGTTCTGGGGATCTTATTACGGGCAGTTTATCGATAAATTCGGGGTCCAATGGATGGTTAGCTTCGACAAGGCCCAGGGAAATTGAATCATTATTGAAGAAAACCATAGACCTGAAAAACCTTCAGCTGTTGACCCTGTATAATCCGAGGGATTGGGGAAAATGGCTGAAGGTTAACCATTCGAATTCCGAAGGCATCTGGCTGAAATTTTTTAAGAAAGACGCCGGAATTCCTGCGCTGACATACGAGGAAGCTCTGATGGAAGCCCTTTGTTACGGCTGGATCGACGGGCTGTCGAACAGCTACGATGAAAAATCATGGATCCGGAAATTTACGCCGCGGAGATCGAAAAGTGTGTGGTCCAAAAGGAATACTGAACGTATTAACCGCCTGATCAGCGAAGGACGGATGAAGCCTGCCGGGATGAAACAGGTTGAAGCCGCCAAAGCAGATGGTCGATGGGTAAAAGGTTACGACCCACCAAAGGACATGACAATGCCGAAAGATTTCCTGAAGGAACTTTCAAAAAACAAAAAGGCCAAAACATTCTTTGAAACACTTAATAAGGCCAACACCTATGCCATTGGCTGGAGACTCCAGACTGCCAAAAAACCGGAGACACGGATTAAGCGGATGAAGGAAATCCTGGTAATGCTTAAGGAAGGGAAGAAATTTCATTAAGCACATGTAATATAAAAATGACCTCATCCCCGGGCTTAAGTTTATGCGTTGACAGGCTGACGAGGTCTCCCATCGTTGAGCAGGATATTTGGATTTGGAAGTCGGCAATGGCGGGTAGATCCCGCTGATTAGCGCAGATTTTTTCCTGGTTTTATCCGCCAAAATCTACGCCGTCAGCTGGAGATAATATTCGTATTTATTCCATACTCCGCCGCCGGCAGTTTACCATACCTTGTAGATTTCCCTTGAGCCGGTAAGGTACATATCTTGGTATCCCGCCATCATTTCTTCCATTTTCTTCATGGCTTCCGTATCCTTGCTGTATTTTTCCCAGCTATGGTCATACTCAGTCAGACTTTCATACTTAGAGACCATAATAACCCTGTTATACTGACCTGTTACGTCAGTCATGATATAAATCAACTCCTCATTCCCCTTCATGGCTTCCTTGAATTTCTTTGCCAGCTTCGAGGCATTCCCGGGCTTGCAGATAAAAATGTCGTGTACGATGATCATAAGGTGTGTTGTTTAAGTTTGAAGGTATCAATGTAAATAGAAATTTCTAATTCAGTTATCCTGAATTCGTAAATCTGTAAAAAAATCTCCATTTCAGATGTTATTAATTTTAAAAAATGAAGATACCTTAGATCAGGGATTAGCCTCATTTTTATCAATAATTTGTAATCCTGAAAATTGCCCATGAAAACTTTGTTAGGCATTTTGATACTGTTCCCGGTTTTCAGTATGGGACAGAATATTGACTTTGAAAAAGTGAACCGGCTTGCCTATGGGGATTCGGCAAGGCTGGTGGAAATTTTCAAGGACCTTCATGCAAACCCTGAACTTTCTTTTATGGAAACCAGGACCGCCGGCATCGTTTCGGAAGAATTGAAATCACTCGGTTATCATGTGATCAATGGTATCGGGAAAACGGGAGTTGTCGGCATTTTGCAAAACGGCGAAGGACCGGTGGTGATGTACCGGGCCGACATGGATGCGCTTCCGGTTAGGGAAGAATCCGGACTTCCATATGCCAGCAAGGCCATGGCCAGAAAGGAGGACGGCACCGAGGTCGCGGTAATGCATGCCTGCGGTCACGATGCGCATATTACCTGGATGCTGGGAGCAGCGAAGATCCTTGTCGCGATGAAAAATAGTTGGAAGGGGACCCTGGTTTTTGTCGCCCAGCCTGCCGAGGAAATCGGGCAGGGCGCCGAGGCCATGGTAAAAGATAAAATGTATGAAAGAGGAGTCCCATTCCCCGATTATCTGATTGGCATGCATTCGCGGCCGGTAGAGGTGGGCCTCGTTCAGAATTGCGTCGGCCCGCAGATGTCGGGCGTAGATAATTTCGATGTTACCTTTTATGGGATCGGAGGCCACAGCTCATCGCCGCACCTTTCGAAGGACCCGGTGATTATGGCCGCCACGGCTGTCATCAATTATCAGACCATCGTGGACCGTTTGGTATCAGCTCAGAACCCGCACGTAATTACCGTGGGATCAATAGTTGCCGGTACGGCTAACAACATAATCCCTTCGTCCGCCATAGTAAAAGTGAATCTCCGCTGGTTCACCGAATCAGACAGAACTTTAATGATCGATGGGATAAAGCGTGTCAACGAAGGCATCGCCCTGGCCAACGACCTTCCGCGGGAACTTTACCCTACAATATTGTATAAAGCAACAGACGGACCGGTGGTCAACAATGAGCTCATGGTTAGCAAGATTAACGCCGCTCTTAAAAAGTCAATTCCCGAAAAAAAGATCATAACAGAATCTCCGCCCTGGATGGTATCCGAGGATTTTCCCGACCTGGTTCTATCCGTGAAAAAAGATCCGGCATACGATTATTTATTCATCGGCATCGCTGAACCGGAATTGTGCAGGAAAGCGGCAGCGGAAGGAAAGGAG
>DATDPY010000042.1:0-3753 GCA_035292565.1 Cyclobacteriaceae bacterium
GTAAATTAACGGGCCTCACCTTTGTCGTATCAGGTGTGTTTAAAAATTATGAAAGAGAAGAACTAAAGGCCTTGATCAAAGACCAGGGGGGCAAGGTACTTTCAGCCATTTCATCGAAACTCGACTTCCTGGTGACCGGGGAAAATGCCGGGCCTTCAAAACTGGAGTTGGCAAAGGAACTTGGCGTAAAAATAATATCCGAATCCGAATTTGAAGACCTGATAAAATAATCATGAACCCGTTAAAACAAAAATTGCTGAACTATCTGAATCACCGGGTTAATTCAAGGAACAATGCCGCTCATAACAATATCTCCTTCCGGGAGGCCCGTGATTTCGGCGTGGTGTTCACCTGGGAAGGGGATGCGAAGTATGAACAGGTCAGGGGCTTGATCAAAGCCCTGGAGATCTATGGCAAAAATATCCATCTGTTGTGTTACAAGGAAAATAAAAAAGACCGGCTCCCTCCGGACATTCCCGTTTTCATGGACAGAGATGTCTCTGTATTGGGAAAGGTAAGGTCCCGAATTCTCGGCGAATTTTTATCCAAACCTTTCGATTTCATTTTACATTTGGATCTCCGGCAAAATATTATGGTACAGTATATATTATCGAGGACTCATTCCAAGTGCCGGATCGGGAAGACTGATATGGATTTCAGGGAATTTTATGAAATGATGATACAGCCTGCTGAGGAAAATAATTTCAAGGATTACTGTGATCAATTGATTCATTATACCAAATCAATCGTGACCTATGCCTGATAATAAATTTCGTGGAACGGGGGTGGCCCTCGTTACTCCTTTTGACGACCAGTTAAAGGTCGATTTTAAAGCTTTTGAGAAAGTGATCCATCACACTGCGTCGGGCAATGTAGATTATTTTGTCGTACAGGGAACAACGGGTGAATCCGTTACCGTGACCGAGGATGAGAAAAAAGACTTATTGCATTTCGTACAATCTTTTAAGCTCAACAAGCCCATCGTTTTCGGCATCGGCGGAAATGACACGGAAAAAGTTCTGAGGGCCATCGATAAATATTCCGGAGAAAAAATCGATGCGATACTTTCGGTCTGCCCGTATTATAACAAACCGTCCCAACCCGGACTGATCAATCATTTCACCACGATTGCCGACCGATCCCCTTTCCCAGTCATCCTTTATAATGTACCGGGAAGGACTTCGGTCAATCTGTCCGCTGAATCCGTCAGGACGCTCTCACAGCATAAAAACATCATCGGAGTCAAGGAGGCTTCGGGGAATTTCATCCAATGCGCCGACATAGCCAGGTTCTGTGATAAGGATTTCCTCCTGATATCCGGGGATGATCTTTTCACCATGCCGCTGATCACGGTGGGAGGCGTGGGTGTCATCAGTGTTCTGGCAAATGCATTGCCCGGGAAAATGGTCAGCATGACGAATTATGCCCTTAAGTCGGATTATAAAAACGCAGCCGCTGAATTATTCGTCTTATCGGGAATCAATCCCCTCATGTATACGGAAGGAAATCCAACAGGAGTAAAGTTCTTGATGGAACTCCTGGGGTTATGCACGAGGAATGTCAGGCCACCGATGGCACCGGCTACGGATACGCTTCAGAAAAAGATCAGGGATGAGTTGTCAAAGATCCAGTTGCGGTAAACCGATCACAGCCTGAAGATATTAATTTCAATTACCAGATAAAAAACAAAAGGCGGTCATGCCGCCTTTGATATAATACACAGGTTTAATTTCTTATTGGGGTTTATTTTTAAGACTTTGTACCTCATTTCTGATTTCCTGTGCCAGATTCTTGAGTTCTTGCATACCTTTCCTCACCCTCGTTCCGGCGGCTGAGTTCCCCTTTTCATAGAATTTCTGGAAATCAGCTTCTAATGACATTACATGGTCCCTGAGTTGGTCAAATCTTTTCATATTCATAATATTTATTTTGTTTTAAAAAAGTCTTAAATCCTGAGGCAATATAAACAAATTGTCAAAATTTCAATACTCCGGCCATATTTTTTTAAAGATTATCAAGAATTTCCGCAAGGCCGGTTCTCTGGTATTCGCCGCTTTTCAGTTTCATGCTTACCGATTCGAAGGCTGTAATTGTCCTCTTCACATCCTCAAGTGAATGGGCAGCCGTGGGAATAATTCTCAACAGGATTATGCCCTTGGGGATCATCGGGAATGTAACAACTGAACAGAATATGCCGTGGTTTTCCCTAACATCATGGATGAGGTTCCCGGCTTCCTTAATACCGCCTTTTCCGCCGCTCATATATACCGGCGTTACGCAGGCTTTCGTGTTACCGATATTGAAGCCTTTTTCCCGGAATCCGTCCTGTAAAGCGGTTACAATTGTCCATAACTTATCTTTTAGTTCCGGGTGGTTCCTGAGAATTTCGAGGCGTTTCAGATTCCCGATAACGATGGGCAGGGGCAATGACTTAGCAAAAAGCTGCGACCGGATATTATAACGTAAATATTCAATTACCTGCTTGTCGCCGGCAACAAAGGCGCCAATGCTGGCCATTGATTTGGCAAAGGTTGAAAAATAAAGGTCGACTTGTTCCTGGACACCCATTTCTTCCGGCACCCCGGCTCCCGTTTTGCCCATGGTGCCAAAACCATGCGCATCGTCGACCAGAAGCCTGAAATGATACTTTTCCTTCAATTTTACAATTTCCTTCAGGTTACCCACGTTCCCCGACATGCCGAAAACTCCTTCAGTGATGACGAGAATGCCGCCTCCCGAATCCTTGCAAAGCCTCCTGGCCCGGTTTAGTTGCTTTTCGAGGCTCTGCATGTCATTGTGGGCATAGATAAACCTCTTGCCCATATGAAGCCTCACTCCATCGATAATGCAGGCATGCGATTCGGCATCATATACGATTACATCCTTCCGGTCGACAAGCGCGTCGATGATGGACGAAATTCCCATATAACCAAAATTCAGGAGAAGACCGGATTCCTTTTTCTCGAAGGCAGCCAATTCATTCTCCAACTGTTCATGGTAATCCGTATTCCCTGTCATAATCCTCGCACCCATCGGGTATGCAAGCCCCCATTTAGCGGAAGCTTCTGCATCAGCTTTTCTGACCTCAGGATGGTTAGCCAGTCCCAGGTAACTATTAATGCTCCACACAAGAACTTCTCTGCCCCTGAAATACATATGGGGGCCGACTTCTCCATCAAGCTTTGGAAACATATAGTAGCCCGGATCAATCGAAGCGTATTGACCCAAAGGAGAATTCTCAATTTTCAGCTTATCAAATACGTCCACTTGATAAAAAATTTATTGGTAAATTGACTAGAATGCACGAAAATACTAGGAATTTGTGGTCATAACAAAATCCGGAGGGGTTTAAAAATGATTGAATTATCATTCAAATGACATTGAGACAGCTTTCAAATTGAATCCATTGATAAAAATTCATAAAATTCTATCGCTAACCTGTTTTGTTCTGTCAGGTTTGCACTCCGTATGCCTGTTGGGGCAGGATCAGCCAGGAAAGCTTTACCCGATCCTGTTCAATTATGCAAAAAATCTTTACCCTGACTATAAAACCCTGCCGGAGGAACGAAGAAGGATCCTCGAAGAAATTGCGGACTATGTTTATGGCGCCATCCAGATCGAAAAAAAAGCAGCGATGCTTATCATTGGTACAAATAACGCTTCCCGGAGCATCATGACTGAAGCCTGGGCGCATGCTGCGGCGCATTATTATCATGTTCGCGGAATCGAAATTTTTTCAGGCGGTATGGTGGT
>DATDPY010000043.1:0-4021 GCA_035292565.1 Cyclobacteriaceae bacterium
AGCGATTCAGGAGAACTGGGATCAAATCCCTCATATCTTTCCTCGTAGTTATCTTCGAGCAGGATCACGGAATTTTCTCGTTTGGCAACTTCGAAATTCCCCTGCGATGTATGCGTCCCCATTACATAAGTCTCAGTTCCATGGATCCTTTCCGTATTGGAAGCAACAGCATTACAATGAATTGAAATAAAAAGATCGGCATCATTTTTATTGGCAATACTGGCACGATTTTCGAGCTCGATGAATTTATCGGAATCACGTGTATAAATTACTTCAACGTCTTTGATGTTTTCCTTAATGATGCGGCCAAGTTCAATCGCGATCTCGAAGGCAACATTTTTTTCCTTGCTGATTTTGCCCATGGTACCGGGGTCTTTCCCCCCATGCCCTGCATCAATGACTATCCTGTTGATCTTGTATATTTTGACTCCCGTGGGCTTAAAGGAAGCGAATAAAAAAATCAATACCAACAGCGGGATCAGGACTATATTTCGGGTATTTGTGCTGAATTTCAAATTTATTGAAATAACTTTAAGCAAAATTGTGAATTTTTCAATAAACCTGAAAGAGTGCTTGAAGAAATTCAAAAGTTTTGTGATCACATTTTTGGCCGTCCTGGCCTTGAATTCCTTGCATGGTCAGGATATTCCCGTGATTACAGACAGCCTGAATACAAGGCTCCGGCCGATTTCTGACAGCACAAGTCTGGTTTTAAGGCAGGATTCAACACTTTCACCCCAGGATTCACTGGTGCATGACGAAGATTCAATCCGCGCCAGGGTCAATGACGATATCGAAACCACCATCACGTACAATTCGAGAGATTCCATAACGTTTGACCTCAAAAAACAGCTTATCGGCATGTTCGGTGAAGGGAAAGTGACTTATGGAGAGATTGAACTTACTGCCGAAAACATACATGTCGACTATTCGACCAGCGAGATAACGGCGAACGGGAGCCTCGATTCCCTTGGCAAAGAATACGGAAGCCCGGTATTCAAGGATGGCGATGAAGTATACGAAACCAGGGATATGCGTTATAACTACAAATCCCGCAAAGCCATAATCCACGGGGTTGTTACCAAACAGGGGGAAGCCATCATGCACGGCGATAATGTAAAAAGGGATCAATTCGGCGACCTTTTCATCGACAAGGCAAAATACACAACCTGCAATCTCCCTGAACCGCATTTCAATATTGAAGCTACCAAGATAAAGGTAATCCCAGGCGACAAGATTATTGCCGGCCCGTTCTATATGAAAGTCCATGACATCCCCCTTCCCGTGGGATTCGGGTTCGGCATGTTTCCCCAGCCGCGGAAAAAAGCTTCCGGAATTCAGGTGCCTTCCTACGGCGAAGAGAAACGCCGGGGATTTTACCTCCGCGACGGAGGATATTATTTTGCCATCAGCGATTATATCGACCTCCTGGCCACCGGTGAGATTTACAGCAAGGGAAGTTGGGGCCTGAACTTTGCATCACAGTACAGGAAAATGTATGCCTATAACGGGAACATCAGCATCCGATTCAATAAACAAAAAACGGAACAGGAAGGAGCGGGTCTCACATCAAAAGATTTCTGGGTATCGTGGTCTCATTCACCCCAATCGAAGGGCACAGGAAGATTTTCGGCCAATGTGCGGGCGGGGTCGTCAACCTACAACCAAAACAACCTCAATTATTATGATATATCCAATAATCTTAACCAGGAATTCAGTTCGAATGTGTCCTACTCCAAATCGTTCACAGGCACCCCGTTCAATTTAGGGACCAATGCCAGGATTCAACAAAATACAAGCACGGGAGTATATAATATTCAGCTTCCCGATATATCGCTGAGCATGAACCGGATCTATCCCTTCAAGGGAAAAGCGGCATCGGCAAAAAACTGGTGGCAAAATATCTTTTTAAGCTGGAACATGGTGGGTTCGAACAACATTACCAACAACCGGGTATCTTCCAGGGGCTCGGGTTACGAAATTGCAAACCGCAATGCCCTGGCCGACAGCATTGTGCAATTCAACTGGGACAATCGGGACGTTATTTACGATCGCATGCAAAATGGGATCAAGCACAGCATACCCATTTCCACTTCAATGAAATTGTTGAAATACTTTGTATTGAGTCCTTCGGCAAATTACCAGGAAGTATGGTATTTCAAGCAGTTAGACTATACCTGGCTGCCCGACAGCAATGCCGTAAGGGTTGATACGACAAGAAAGTTCTCGAGAATATATAATTACAACGCGGGCGCGGGGATAACAACAAAACTTTATGGCACCCTTCATTTCAAAGGCGAGAAAATCCAGGCGCTGCGGCATGTGATTTCCCCGAATATCGGCATATCATTCGCCCCCGATTTCGCCGGCGAAAAATTCGGGTATTACCAGGAAGTCCAGATCGACTCAATGGGAAGGACAAGGAAACTTTCGCGGTATGATGGATTTGTATACGGCACTCCGACGGTCGGGAAATCTGCTACGTTGAGTTTCGGTATTCAAAACAATATTGAAATGAAGGTGAAATCGCGGAGCGATACATCCCAGGAGACGACCAAGATCCCGTTGCTCGATAATTTCGGTATCAGCTCAGGTTATAATTTTCTGGCGGATTCATTCAGGCTATCTCCGCTCAACTTCACGGCACGAACGAGGATCTTCAATAAGAAGGTGGATATCAGTTTCGGGTGGACCGTGGACCCGTATATTTATCACCTCGATACTTCCTACACCGATAAAAACGGGAAACTGCAGGTCAGCCAGTGGAGATTAAACCAGTTTGCATGGAACAACGGAAAAGGATTAGGCCAGGTATCGAGGCTGAACTTTACCGTGGGAACATCGCTTAACCCGAAAGCAACGAATAACAAGGATGACAGAGTTAACCGGGAGTCCCTGTCGACCGATGAAGAGGCTGAACTTGATTTCATCACTGCCAACCCAAGCCTGTATGTCGATTTTGATATTCCCTGGAACCTGCGCCTGGATTATAGTTTCAACTATACCAAAATAGGGTACCAGCAGGCAAATATCATCCAGTCGATAAGGGCTTCGGGTGACTTTAGCCTTACAAAAAAGTGGAAGGTCGTTTTCAATACAGGGTATGATTTCAAGCAAAAGGAATTTGTACAGACCAATTTCAATATTTCCAGGGACCTCCATTGCTGGCAGATGAATCTTTCCTGGGTCCCGTTCGGGAGGTATCAATCCTATAATGTTACCATCAATGCAAAATCATCGCTGCTCCAGGATTTAAAACTGAACCGGAGGAGGAGCTGGTATGACAATTGACTCATAATGGTTATTGGTTATTTGTTATTGGTGATTGGTTATTAACAATTCATGTATAACTACAGGTTCAAGCCTCATACGGCGGATGTGAGAATGGTAATCCGGGGCGGATCTCCTGCCGAGCTTTACCTGGGCGCTATCGATGGAATGAATAAATTCCTCCAACCGAATATAACTACAGGCGGAGATATTAAAACTCACGAGTTCAGAATTGAATCAGTCGACGATGCTGCCCTCCTGGTAGACTTTCTCAGCCATATGCTTACGATCACATTCATTGACAAAAGATCATACCTGTTGAAAGAAATTAACTTCGGCCCGGGACCTTCGGCAGCCGGCAGTGTTCATGGATTACCGATAAACGGAATGAAAAATGAGATTAAGGCCGTTACCTATCATGAAGCCTATTGCAGGAAGCTAAAGACAGGGATGTGGGAAGCCGGGGTGATATTTGATATATGATATTCGATAATAGATATTCGTGCCTTGATACGTTTTGAACAAATACGGAAACTGAGTGACTGGCACTGGGAGATTCCCCGGGAAGTGAGAAAAGACATGCGTGTTCCGGCGATTATCTACGCAAGCCATCGGGTAATGGTATCCATGTTTGCCGACAGGGCACTCGAACAGCTTATCAATGTGACCACCCTTCCCGGAATTCAAATGGCAGCCCTGCTGATGCCAGACGCCCATGAAGGCTACGGATTTCCAATCGGCGGTGTGGCGG
>DATDPY010000044.1:0-3888 GCA_035292565.1 Cyclobacteriaceae bacterium
AAGGACGGGCGGAATTCGCCGCATCAATCCGGGAATTCCATGCCCATTTCGGCACCGACGGCCTCGACCTCGACTTGGAGTTCCCCATGACCGAGCATTTCCCGGGTCAGCAGCATTCCTATGACGACCGGAAGAACTTTACGAAGCTGGTTTATGAGATCCGCCGGCAAAATCCGGGCAAGGAACTGAGCTTCGCCGCCGGAGCCCATGAGGGGATCTTCGAGACCGTGGTGGAGTGGAAGAAGGTAATGAAAAAGATGGACTATGTGAACCTGATGACCTATGATATCGGCAGTTACCAGAACCGGCCTAAATTTCCCGAATACCGCCACCTTTCGCTCGGAAGCGATTCGAAGAACACCGCCCATCATGCGGCGCTGTATTCCACGCCCGACCAGCTTCATTCCGTTCCGGGAAGGTACAGCCAGTTCTCAACCCCGGGCCAGGAGCGGTCAGTGGATTTCTGTGTGAAATATCTTTTGAATATCGGGATCCCACCTGAAAAACTGATCGTCGGGTCGGCATTTTACGGAAGAAAGTACGAGAATGTCAGCGACCTCAATAACGGATTATACATGCCGGGGGAATTTACCGGATCCGTGGCCATTAAAAATTTTTCAACCCAGCTTTCGGCCGACAGCGGTTATGTTTACCACTGGGATTCGATAGCCTGTGCGCCATATTATTACAATCCTGAGAAGAAAATTTTCGTCACTTGCGACGACAAGCGATCGGTGGAACTGAAAACAAGGTATGTCATCGATCATCGCCTCGGAGGGATCATGTTCTGGCAGTTGGGCGGGGATCTTTATTCCGGCGGCCTGTTAGAAACTATCGATGGCGTAATCAGAAATAATAAGACCAGGGCAAAATGAGGAATCCTCCAGGGACAGGATTCGAATGATCAGGCTCCGGATAATTTCAAGAGAAATCGTTTCGCCATGTTTTGTTGGTTCATTATTTATCCCGTAATTATTATTATGATATTCAAATAAGTTCATGTTTCTTAAATCACTACTTTCCGGTAAAGTTTCATTAATTGAATACATCTCGCGATTCTTTCTCGTCGTTTAACGGGAATACATTAAAAGAACGTCATCACTCTCCCCTTGTGCGACGATAGGTGCCGGAGCGTAAAAAAAATGTCTGGTAGACATTTTTAGCGACCCTGCCTGCCAACGCCTAGGCCAAGGGTGGGCAGGCAGGGGGCCAGCTTGTGGGGGAGAGAGGAGTCCCGCCAGGTAAGGGGATACATTACACAATTTCTGTTTATTTAAAAACTAATCCCCTCCCCTGACGGTACTCCCCTTATCCCGCCCGAAGCGGGACAAGGGGAGAGCTGCATCACGTCTTTTACCAGAGATCACGATAAAGAAATGAATTTCCTTATAAGAGAAGGTGGGAATATCCTGATCTTACAGATTATTATTGATTGTCGTATCTTCGAAATAGGGGCCTGGTATTGGGATCGCAGCAATATAAGTTCGTATATCGAAGCAATTAGGGATTTTTTCTATTAATTGTAATCTTTACCGGACAAGAAGTTACTTGATTTACAAATCTCATATGAAAAGAACCATATATCCGATGATCTCATTGTTTTGTCTTTTCATTTTTAGCTGTTCCGGGAAAAAGGCAGTGACCCTTAAGCCGTCAGGTTTCGAGCAGGTGACATCGGCTGCCGTTGATATCGGTGATCTGCGTGCCGTATTTATCGACAATTCGGAGGCCGGCCCCGATCATCGGGCAGGATATAATGGAATATCGGAATTGCGCCATACCAAAGAAGATTCCGGCATTTTTGTTCCTTTTTACGCGGGATTCAACCTCGAACACATCTTTGGCGGCGACAGCCTGACAGAGCTGTTCGAACCCCGGAGAAACGCCATGGAGTTATACCGGAAAAATAACCATGAGATATTGTTATACCAGGAATCGACCCCGCTCTCCCATGTTGAATCGCTGACGGAATTCAGGGTTACGGACCCACATTACATCGACGTTACATTCCGGTGTATCATACATGACATGAGTTTTTTCAGGCACGGGGTTGCGGGTTTGTTCTGGGCCAGTTATATTGACAGGCCGGATGATAAAATGATTTATTTCAGGGGGATTGAAGAAGGGATTAGCGATACGTCATGGATTTCTGCCTTTTCCCCGGTTCATGGATTTGAAAGCACACATAGAGCCGTATCCGATGATCATGAGTTATTTTTTGCGGAGAACTTTAATGCGTCCCTCGCAAGTCATTTCTCACGATACCGGTTTACCGAATCATTTTTCTATGGCCGATACCGGAAGATGGCCCTGGCATACTTTTTTGATTCCGATGAGATCATCAGGTTTTCCCAGTCTCCAACCGGCGGCGGGGAAACAAATCCCGCCTGGGATTTTCAATATATAATCGTTGAGCCTGAAGTAAACAGGGAATATACATTCCGGGCAAGGATGATGTACAAACCATTCGTGAGCGAAGAAGACATTGAAAATGAATATAATCTTTGGAAAGAGAATCTGTAATCAGTTATTCATATGAAGCGTCGTAAATTCATAACCCATATCGCACTGGGAAGTCTCGCGATGAGCATAGGCTGTCGGCCTGGAAATAAAAATAAAGCAAAGATCACGCATATCATATCTTTGAGCTTCGACGATGGGTTCAGAAAATCCTTCACCCGGACCGCCGAAATCTATGAGAAACATAACCTTTCGGCTTGTTTTAATGTGATGGCGGCCGGGCACTTCCCAGGTTTCGACAGGCCCGAAAATTACATGCCCGGGAACAAATTGGGTGATTTCGGCCTCTGGAACGAATTTTTAAAAAGAGGCCATGAAGTCATGCCCCATGGCTGGGCCCATGAGAACCTGATGGAAATGCCCATCGAGGAAGCAAAAGCCCTCATTACAAAATCGATTGATTATTTTTCGGAACACCTGGATGGATTTGATCCGTCGAAAGCTGTATTTAATTTCCCCTTCAATGCCTCCACACCTGAATTGAATGAATGGACGGTTACCCGGGTCAGGGCAGTGCGTACGATCGTCAGGGCATTGCCCAATAATCCATTCCCTGATAAGGATCTGAGAATACTCGATTGCACTTCCCATGGCCCGGATAATATCGACAAGCAGCTCGACATGCTTATTGACGGCTTCCTGAAATCTGAAGGCGGTTGGTTCATTTTCAATACACATGGCCT
Organism: Cyclobacteriaceae bacterium; assembly: GCA_035292565.1. GTDB lineage: Bacteria > Bacteroidota > Bacteroidia > Cytophagales > Cyclobacteriaceae > DATDPY01. Next base: position 3,204 of record DATDPY010000044.1, read on the forward strand.
TGACGATGAAGGCTGGGGCCCGATGAGTTCCGGTTATCTCGATGAACTGCTTGCCAGGCTTAAAAACATTCCTTTTATTGAAATGCTGCCGGTAGGCAGAGCACTGGAAAAATATACGTGAAAAATTGTCTCCCGGCCCGCCCCAAAATCTTCCCGAAGCCGTGTTCCCTTGCCGTTAATTTTTATAACTTTACCCGTCCCGAAATGATGTTCGGGTGGCCGGTCATAGCGATTTAAAATATCGCCACACGCCGGTTTTCTCGATTGCCCCTGTTTTTTTCCAAATATCTCAGGGACATTATTTTTATAATGGATCTCTTGATTAAAAATAAAATTCAAAACCTATGAAACTTTTTACCGCTCACTTATGGATCATACTTGCAATGACCGGAAATGCAGTGATTGCACAGAGTATCGATGAATTTAAATACAACAATACATTTGATCCAGGCGCAAATACTGTCATTAGCAATTTTCAATTCAACGGGTATACCAATTACTGGCATGATGTTTACAGGGATTGGGTCCGGTACGGAAACCTCTTTAAAATCGCGGTCCCGAAAGTTGATTATACAATTGCCCAGAGCAAAGTGGATATTGCGGATGATATGGGCATACCGGGTTTGACCGTCCAGGAAGGTTTTGTGAACGGGCTCCTGGATCAATCGTATGCCGTATTGGATCA
>DATDPY010000045.1:0-4454 GCA_035292565.1 Cyclobacteriaceae bacterium
AACTGGCGGAATGCCTATTTCCCGGTCGCCAGGGAATTCTCCGTTTGGATCGCCTCAGCCAGCAATGTCGGTCCCGTGACTGAGGGCCCGTGGAAAAACTGGAAATGCATCGGCTGTTCATTGATTGTCGGTGCCGACGGCAAGGAAAAACTCATGGGTCCATACGGCGAACATGCCGAAAAAATCCTGTACTTCGACATCGTTCCCACTCCCCGGCCCACCCGCGGTACGGGCTGGTATGGGTATAAACCCGAATAATCATTTATGGATTTTCTGTTCCTTAAAATCGTAAATCGAACATCGCCCATCTCACATCGAACATCAATAAATCCCAAATCACAAAAAACAAATCCCAAATAATCACCAACTCCCAAATCTCAAACCATTGTTGTCCGGTAAAAATGGAAAAGGAAAACAATTCGTTATTCTGAATTAATTAACTGTCTTTTCAGGATATTTTTTGAGTCCAAGCCCCCCTTTCCAAGATAACGACGAATCGAGACCCATTTTCGCGGGGCGAGGAGTCTTTGAGGAATTTGTGGAAATGCCGAAGGCATATTCGTGCACTCACCCGTCAGTCCTGGCAAAGCAAGTAGGAAAGGGTGGGTTCGCCCAGTCCCCGAACGGTTTTGCCACTAACCTGCCCGCCCAGGCAGGCGGGTAACACGAATTGACACAAATTGACACTGCTTTAGCGGTGTGTGGTGTCCTTTAAGATTTGGGGGATCAGCATGTATAAAATTCGTGGATTCGTGGCTTAAAAATCATTAGTTATTGGTGTAACCAGATTCCATTCAATGGACAAATCTTCAAAACGATATCTTTCCCCGGACAGGAGTGAATAACAAATCCCAAATAAGCACGAAATCCCAAATCACAAACCGGGAATCCGGAATAACCGAAGGGTCAGAAAATTGAGGTGCTGCTTGTTGTTGGATTTGATTTGCGAAGTCCGATGTTCGAATTGCGATTCCCGAATTAATCGAGATCATTCTTTTAAACATTTTTCCAGAAATGCCCCATACTCTCCGAACATTCCCAGGTCATTGTGATGCCCTCCTTCCACGATAATCATTTCATCGTCAGGCTTTAGTTTTTCCCGAAGCCTGTATGAGGCATTTACCGGAATGATTTCATCATCACTGCCATGAATGATGTAGATCCGGCACCTGACTTTCTCGAGATACCGGTAGTTCGGGAATTGATATCGCAGCAATTTGCCGGGCAGCCATGCATAATAATGCCGGGCCAGGTCGGCGAGGCTGTAAAAAGGCGACTCCAGGATCAGTTTACCCGGATCATTTTCTGAGGCAAGCCATGCGGCTATGCCCGTCCCGATCGACCTTCCGAAAACGATAATTTCATTTTCAGGATATTCTTTCTTCAGCGAATCATAGATCACCTGCGCATCATGATACAAGGCCTGTTCCGAAATTCTCCCTATGCTTTTGCCATAGCCCCTGTAATCGATGATAAGGAAATCGTAATGAAAAGCGAGGAAGTCAGCGGCAATCCCGCCCCAGCTCCTCATGCTTCCGGCATTTCCGTGAAAATATAATATTACTCCGCTGGGATCCCTGGACTTAAAATGAAGCGCATTGATCGTTACCCTATCGCTGATTTTAAAATTCCGCTCTGCGAAAGGATCCGGGAAGGAAAACTCATAACCAGGGTCAAGTTTTTCAGGAAAGAAAATCAGCTTTTCCTGGAACAAGTATGCCAGTCCAGGTAACAGGATGGCAATGATGATAATGGAAACCAGGAAAGCCATCATTCTTTTCATGAACTTTTCGGTGGATCCAGCCTTGAAATGGCCAACAATCCATCGACCAGCTTATCGAGGTTGGCAGTCGTGGTATAGATGTGCGGGGTGATCCGGATCCCGTTTACCTTTTCATATTTGATGGCGACCGTATGGATCCGTTTCATTTCGAAAAGTTTTGTTTCAATATCACCGGCTTCCCAGCCCTCGATACCCACGGTAGCAATGGCGCAGGAATATTTCGGGTCGAGCGAGCTATAAAATCTGAATTTGGGTTCTTTGATGATCTTCGATGTCCAGTATTCCTTAAGGTATCGCAAGCGTTCCTCCTTTCTTTTTGCGCCGATGGTGAGATGAAAATCAATGGCTGTGCCGATTGCCATTTCCGATGCGAATGACCTTGTCCCTAAAGTTTCAAACTTCCGGATATTGTTGCCGTCCGGTTCGGCGCTCGAAAGCAAGGCCCACACATCCTTGATTTTATTTTTTTGAATATACAGCATTCCGCTGCCGAAGGGCGCACAGATCCATTTATGCAGGGAAGTCGCAAAATAATCACATCCAAGGCCGGGAATTTTAAAATCAGTATGGCCGAAGGTATGGGCCCCGTCGATGATCACCTCGCAGCCTTTCTCTTTCGCCATGTACGAGATGGCCGCAGCCGGAACAATATTACCGGTCCAGTTGATCATATGGGTGATGTGCACCACCCTTGTCGCCGGGGTGATGGCTTTCCGGTACAGGTCGACAATCTTCTGATCGTCTTCAAGCGGTTGAGGTATATCGATCCATACAAGCTTGATTTTGTCGCGTTTTTCACGCTGCTTCCAGGCATTCATCATATTGGGATAGTCGTATTTCGACAACACGACTTCATCGCCGGCTTTAAGATTCAGCCCGAAGATGACGGTATTCAGTCCCTCGGTTGAATTCCGGTTTATGGCAATTTCATCCGGTGAACATCCCGCCGCCTGGGCAAGTTTTTCCCTGAGAGGCTCCCTGCCCATATCGAGGGTCCTCCACATATAATACGACGGCCCTTCATTGCAGAGTTGATAATACCTGATATGGGCATCCTGCACCACCTTTGGCTGGGGGCTTACCCCTCCGTTGTTCAGGTTGATGATATTGGGCGAAACGGTGAAGCTTTCCCGCACCCATGCCCAGAAATCCTCATCCGTTGCGGTTTCCCCGAAATTCCCAATATCATTTTTGGCGATCCTTTTTTCAAGTTCTTTGGCGAATGCTGAATTGGTCAGGTGGATGAAAGAGAAAGATCCGGCGCCAACGACTGCTTTTTTGATGAATTCACGGCGTGTGTTCATGACGTAATACTTACAATCATTTGAAAGTTACAATATTTTCCGGTCTGACCAACGGGGCTGGTCTGACCAACAGGGCTGGTCTGACCAAGGGGGCTGGTCTGACCAGGGAGGCTGGTCTGACCAGGGAGGCTCGTCTGACCAGAGAGGCTTGTCTGACCAGGGGGGCTGGTCTGACCAAGGGGGCTGGTCTGACCAACAGGGCTGGTCTGACCAGTGGGGGTGGTCTGATAATAATTCTCAGGCTTCACCTTGATACATTTTTCCAATCCTGTTATATTATAGGTTTTACTTGAAGACAGGGTGGCAAATAATACTGAATTCATTCCGGCTGAATTGACGCTGGCGTCGAGGTTTATCGAAGTTCATGGATCGAGGATGCATTATTTTGAACTCGGGGAAGAACAACCCGTGCTGTTTTTCCATGGCAACCCGGTGTGGTCTTACATATGGAGGAACATCATGCCCCTGGTCGAAAATTCAGGAAGATGCATTGCATTTGATCTTATCGGGATGGGCCGTTCCGATAAGCCCGATATCGATTATACATTCCACGACCATGCAAAGTATGTGGAAGGATTCATTGAGACTTTGGATTTAAAGGATCTTATTTTAGTTCTTCATGACTGGGGAATTGCCCTGGGCTTGGAATATGCACTAAGGCATCCGGCAAATGTTAAGGCGATTGCCATCATCGCCAACGGAACACGGGGATTGATCGAGGGCGTGCTTACCCCTCTGGCAAAATGGAACGAATTGGATCCGCAATCGGCTGAAATGCTCAAGTCGTTCCGGGATCCGGGAAAGGGCTGGAAATTGCTTGCTGAAGAAAATATTTTTATTAATGAGCTTCTTCCGCTTGGGGCGCTGAGGGGGATTGGGCCGGAGCAGATCGCATTTTATAACGAACCCTATAAATCACCTGAAGAAAGAAAAGCAATCTGGGCCTGGCCGCAACAAATCCCGGTTGAGGGCAAACCAGCGGATATGGAAAATGTCATCATGGAAGTGAACCGCTTCATCCGGGAAGCCCGGATGCCTAAGCTGTTCATTCATGGGGAACCGAATGGGGTTGGCCGTGGAATTCCCATGGTTAAATGGTTTATGGAAAATGTGAAGAATATTGAATTCAGGTCGGTAGGCCAGGTAGGCCATTATCTCCAGGAAGACTGCCCCGAAACCATCGGAAGCGAGCTGAACCAGTGGATTAAAAAGTTGGTCCGATAGGAACACCTTTTGATTTAGGTTAATATTCGCCATGCTTCACACTGGCAGCCTGTTTATTACATTTTTTGAGTCGAATACCTTGTTCTCATTTATCAGCACCCTCGCATGATCCACCTGCCCCCAGGTATTCCATAATAATACCC